>JAYTEJ010000601.1:0-18430 GCA_043735365.1 Acidobacteriota bacterium | reverse complement strand
GGGCGATGGGGATCGCGGTCGGGCGGCGGAGAGGCGCGCAGCTGGCTGCTGATCAAGCATCGCGACGAGTGGGCGGGGGATGTGGACATCACCGAGTTCGCGCCGCTCAGCGTCAAGAGCCGGGGGGACTTCGAGGATATCCTGGCGGCCGATCACCCGGACGTCTGGCAGTCGAACCGGCCCGCCAAGGGAGGCGAGGCGGGAGCGATGCTCGCGGCGATCATCGACAAGGTCGCGAAATTGAAAGCCGGTGCGCGGCCGGACAAGCGAGCGTCCGGAACAGGCAGGGCGAAGGGGACGACCAGGCCGGAGGCGGCGGCCGGAGCCAAGACCACGGCGAAGGCCAGGACCGGGCCCAAGGCCGCGACCAAGAGCGGGGCCAGGGGCAGCACGGGCACCAGGACATCGGCAACCAGGCGGGCGCCTCGAGCCGCGACGCGGCCGCGGGCGGGCAAAACATGAACAAGAGCGACTTCATTCTGTTCAGCGGCGGCGCCCCCGGCGCCGAGGCGGAGTTCGGCGCCTGTGCCGAACGTCACGGCATCGAGGAAGTGAACTTTACCTTCGACGGGCACGTCGAGGCGCGGCGCCGCGGCGTGCGCGTCCTCAATCACGAGGAGCTGCAGGCCGGCGACGTCAGCCTCGAGTACGTGTCGCGGCTGATGAACCGCCGCTATACGGACAGCCCGCTGATCCGCAAGGTGCTGCAGACGCTCTGGTACCAGGTGAATCACGGGCAGGAGATCTACGTGCTCGGGGTCATTCAGGACGACCAGACCGTCCGTGGCGGTACCGGCTGGGGCGCCGAGTTCGCGAAGCTGTGCAACAAGCCGCTGTTCGTCTTCGATCAGGAGAAGGACGGCTGGTTCGGCTGGACCGGAGGCGAGTGGAAGAGCCTCGGGGCGGCGCCGACGATCTCGCACCCGCACTTCACCGGCACCGGCACGCGCAAGGTCCACGACAACGGCAAGCGCGCCATCGAGGCGCTCTTCGCGCAGTCGTTCGAGCGCTGACGCGATCAGGCGCGCTCGTCGAGGGCCACCCACCGCGCCAGCGCGGTTTCGATCTCCGCGGGCAGGGCCTCGATGCGCGCCAGCACGTCCTTGATGGTCTCCGCCGGCTGCTTGTAGAAGGATGCTCCCGCTGCCTCCGCCTGGAGGCGCGCCTGCTCCGCCTCGAGCGCCGCGATCCGCTCCGGCAGCACCGCCAGCTCGCGCTTCTCCTGGAACGACAGCTTCTTCTTCGGCGCCCCTACCGCGACCGCGCCGGCGCGCGGCGATGAGGGGCCGCGCGGAGCCGCCGCCACGGCGGTGCGGACCGCCGGCACCGGCGCCGCCGGCGCGGCCTCGAGGCCCGACGCCGACTGGCGCAGGTAATCCTCGTAGCCGCCGACGTACTCGATGACGCCGCCCCGGCCGTCGAACGCCAGCGTGCTGGTGACGACATTGTCGAGGAAGGTGCGGTCGTGACTGACCAGCAGCACGGTCCCCTCGAAGCCGCCGACCAGCTCCTCGAGCAACTCGAGCGTCTCGATGTCCAGGTCGTTGGTCGGCTCGTCGAGCACCAGCACGTTGGCCGGGCTGGCGAACAGCCGCGCCAGCAGCAGGCGGTTACGCTCGCCGCCCGACAGCAGCTTGACCGGGGACTGGGCCCGTTCGCGCGGGAACAGGAAGTCCGCCAGGTAGCCGATCACATGCCGCGGCTCGCCGTTGGCGATCACGGTGTCGTTGCCGTTGTTGACGGTGTCGGCGACCGTCCGCTCGGGATCGAGCTGCTCGCGCTGCTGGTCGTAATACGCCACCTGCAGGCGGCTGCCGTGCCGCACCTCGCCGGCGTCCGGCGCCATCTCCCCCACCAGCATCCGCAGCAGCGTCGTCTTGCCCGATCCATTCGGGCCGATCAGGCCGACGCGATCGCCGCGCAGGATCCGCTGCGAATAGTCGCGGATCACGGTGACGCCGCCGAGCGCCTTGGCAACGCGATCGGCATGGAACACCAGCCGTCCCGAGGCCTCGGTCGCGTCCAGGTTCATCCGCACGTTGCCGGCCTGCGCCCGGTACTCGGCCCGCTGGTGGCGCAGCGCCATCAGATCGCGCACCCGTCCCTCGTTGCGCGTCCGGCGAGCCTTGACGCCCTGGCGCAGCCAGGCTTCCTCCTTCTCGAGCTTCTTGTCGAGCCTGCTCAACTCGCCCGCCTCGGCGTTGAGGGCATCCGCCTTCTTGTCGAGGTACTGCGGATAGCTGCCCGGCCAGGAGGTCAGGCGTCCGCGATCGAGCTCGACGATCCGGGTCGCGAGCGAGCCCAGGAACGCCCGATCGTGGGTGACGAACAGCAGCGCCCCGGTGAAGCCGCGCAGGTAGTCCTCCAGCCATCGAATCGCCTCGATGTCGAGGTGGTTGGTCGGCTCGTCGAGCAGCAGCAGATCCGGTTCCGACACCAGCGCCTTGCCGAGCAGTGCCCGCCGGCGCCAGCCGCCCGACAGCTCCCCCATCGGCCGATCCGCCGGCAGCGCGAGGCGGGAGACGACGGTCTCGACTTTCTGCTCGAGCCGCCAGCCGTCGCGCTCCTCGAGCTCGTGCTGCGCATCGCCAAGCCGCTCGAGCGCCGCCGCATCGTCTATGTGCTCCGCCACCCGCTGCGCGGCGCGGTGGTAGCGGGCGACGACTTCGCCGAGATCGCCCAGGCCGCTGGCCACCTCCTCGAAGACCGTCCGGTCCGCCGACCCGGGCACTTCCTGTTCGAGCCGCGCGATGCGGACGCCGGGGCTGCGCCAGACCGTGCCGGCATCCGGCGGAATCTCGCCCGCGATCACTTTCAGCAGGCTGGACTTGCCGGTGCCGTTCCGGCCGATGAGCGCAATCCGCTCGCCCGGCTCGATGCGCAGGTCCGCCGACGCGAACAGCGGCAGGTGTCCGAACGCCAGGTGGACCGCATCCAGGGTGATGATGGGCACGGGTTACAGCAGCCTCTTCGCCAGCACCGCCCAGACGCCCTGCGCGAGCCGGCGGCGATCGTGGCGGGCAATGTCTCCGCACCAGAATTCGCCGGTCACCACTTCGCACGACGCAGGGACGTCGCCGAGCGTCAGCGGACGCTTGTGCTCGGCCAGATACCGCGCCCGCGTCTCGTCGCCCGGCGCGGCGGTGTTGACGATGACGACGTCGAGGCGACGGCCGATGGCCGATTCGATCTGCCGGATCGCGTCCCCGGCGGTGAAGTCCCACATCCCTTCGGTCAGCAGATTGGTGACGAAGATGACCGGTCCGTGCATCTGCCGGATCGCCTCGCGCGCGCCGCGCACCAGGAAAATCGGCATCAGGCTGGTATAGAAGGAGCCCGGCCCGATGATCGCGGCGTCGAAGCGCGGGATCTCGCGGGCCGCCGTGGGGTGCAGCCCGACGTCGGGCTCCAGCCACAGCCGGACGATGGGGTTGCCGTCGACCTGGCCGGCATCCACTTCGGCTTCGCCGCGGGTCCGGGTGCCGTCGGCATACTCGGCGCAGATGCGCGCCGGTTCGATGGTCACCGGCCAGACCCGCCCCTCGCACTCGAGCAGCGCCCGCAGCCCGTCGACCGCGGCGAGGAAATCGCCGCTGTACTGCTCCATCATCGAGAGCAGGAGGTTGCCGCCGGTATGGCCCCGGAGGCGGGCGTGCTCGAGCATCGGCAGCCGCGCCAGCAGCACCCGCCGAGCGTTCTTCTCGTTGCGGGCGAGCGCCAGGGCGCACTTGAGGACGTCTCCCGGCGGCAGCACGCCGAGCTCGTCGCGCAACTGCCCGGAGCTGCCGCCGCTGTCGAACATCGTGACCACCGCGTTCAGGCTCAGCCACGGATTGGCCTTGAGCCCGCCGAGCAGGCTGGGCAGGCCGGTGCCGCCGCCGAAGCACCCCACGTTCAATTGTCGCAGCTGCATCAATCCACCATTATCCCACGCGCGCCGGGCGCGGGGCGCACCGCTGCGGCCAGTACTCGCACATAATGATCGGATGGATGCTGCCTCGCTGTCGCCCGACGAACACCGCGCGCTCGCCGGTTTGACCACCGATCTCACCCGGGTGTTCGGCGCCGGGCTGGAGGCGGTTGCGGCCTACGGCCTGCACCACCCCTCGCCGCCGCCGCGGACCGTCCATGCCATCGCCCTCGTCGAGCGGCTGTCCTTCGACGACCTGGCTCGCTGTGCGCCGCTGGTGTCGGCGTGGCGCCGCGCCGGGCTGGCGGTGCCGCTCATCCTCGAGCGCGAGGAGTTCCGCCGCACCCTCGACGTCTTTCCGCTCGAGTACGGCGACATCATCGCGCATCACGTGCTGGTCGCCGGGCGGGACTTCTTCGGCGAGGCGCGGGTCGCTCCCGAGGACGTGCGGCGCGCCTGCGAGCTGGCCGCGAAGAGCCACCTGATCCACCTGCGCGAAGGGTTCCTGGAAGCCGGCGGCGAGCCGCGGGCCACGGCGCGCCTGATTGCCGCCTCGGCCGCGCCGCTGAGGGCGCTGCTGGCGAACATCGCGCGACTCGCCGCCGGGCCCGACGCCGAGGTGGCGGACACCGCCGAGCGCCAGATCGGCATTCCGGCGGCCGTGGTCCGCGAGGTGCTGGCCAGCGGCGCCGGGCAGGACAGCAGCATCGCCGAGCCGAGCGCCCTGCTCGGGCGCTACATCGACGCCGCCGAACGCATGTGGGAGTTCGTGGACACGTGGCGGGGCCGGGCATGAGCCGCCGTCCGCCGCGGCTCATGTGCGTCCTGGCGGTGCTGCTGGCGGCGACGGCCGCGGGGGCGCAGCCGGCGCCGCCCGTGCTCGACGCGCCGGTCAATGATTTCGCCCACGTCATCGACGCCGCCAGCGCCGCGGCGATCGCGCAGCGCATTCGCGCGCTGCAGGCGGCCTCAGGCGACGTCGTCGTCGTCGCGACGGTGCCGACCTTTCAGCCCTACGGCGACATCCGCGAATACGCCGGCAAGATGTTCCTCAACGGCGGCCGGGGAGTCGGGCAGAAGGGCAAGGACAACGGGCTGCTGATCGTGGTGGCAGTGCAGGATCGCCGCGTCGACGTCGAAGTCGGCTACGACCTCGAGGCGTTCGTCACCGACGGCTTCGCCGGCGAGACCATCCGCGAGGTGATGACTCCGGAGTTCCGCGGCGGCAACTACGGCGCCGGGCTGCTCGCCGGCACGACGCGGATCATCAATCGCGTCGCCGATCGGCGCGGGGTGACGCTCAAGGACGTGCCGCGGGACGTGGCTCCGGTGCGCAGCGCCCCGAGGCTGTCGATCGGAGTGATGCTGTTCTGGATCGTCGTCGCCATCCTGTTGAGCCGCCGCCGAGGGCGGCGGGGCCGCTTCTGGGGCGGCGGCCCGTGGAGCGGCTGGAGCAGCGGCATCGGGCCGTTCGGCGGCGGCGGCGGGTTTGGCGGCGGCTTCGGCGGCTTCGGCGGGGGCGGGGGTGGGGGCTTCGGCGGCTTCGGCGGCGGGCGCAGCGGCGGCGGCGGCGCGTCGGGAGGCTGGTAGTACACTGGGGTGGACCGGGAGCGGCAGACCGGCAGACACAGAAGGCGAGAAGGTCATGACACGATTTCGATTCGCGCAGACGGCGGTGGTGGCCCTGATGGCCGTTGCCGTGTCAGGGTGCTCGTACAACAAGTTCGCGACGCAGGAAGAAGGCATCAAGGGGCAGTGGGCGCAGGTACAGAACCAGTTGCAGCGGCGCAATGACCTGATCCCGAACCTGGTCGAGACCGTGAAGGGATACGCCGCCCACGAGGCCGGCATCTTCAAGGACATCGCCGAGGCGCGCTCGCGGCTGCTGGGCGCGAAGAGCCCTGAAGAGACCATCCAGGCCGCCAACCAGCAGACCTCGGCCCTCGGGCGGCTGCTCGCCGTGGTCGAGAGCTATCCGAACCTCAAGGCGGATGCGCAGTTCCTGCGGCTGCAGGACGAGCTCGCCGGGACCGAGAACCGGCTGGCCACCGAGCGCATGCGCTACAACGAGCTGGTGCGCGACTACAACGCGCAGCGGGCCCGCTTCCCCTCGAACCTGACCGCCAAGATGTTCAAGTTCAAGGAATATCCCTACTGGGAGGTCCCGGCCGAGGCCCGCCAGGTCCCCAAGGTGACGTTCGGCCAGTAAGGAGGCGGAGGGGACATGGCCATCGTCGATGGGCTGCTGCCGGAATACGACCACGAAATGGCCACCGCCCGGCGGCTGCTGACCCGGGTGCCCGAGGCGGATCTCGCCTGGAAGCCGCACGACAAGTCGATGGGGCTCGGCCAGCTGGCGGCCCACATCGCCACGCTGCCGGTGTGGTGCTCGATGGTCATCGCCCAGCCGCAGTTTGACTTCGCGACCTCGACCGAGGACTGGCGGCCGCAGACGCCGGCGTCGGTCGCCGAGGTGCTGCACCGCTTCGATGCCGCGGTCGGCGCCGGCCGCAGCGCGCTCTCGGGAGCCTCGGACGCCGAGATGCTGGCGCCATGGACGCTCCGGCAGGGGACGCACGAAATCTTCACGATGCCGCGCGTCTCGACGATCCGGTCGTTCGTCCTCAATCACCTCATCCACCATCGCGGGCAGCTGAGTGTCTACCTGCGGCTGCGGGACGTGCCGGTGCCGTCGATTTACGGCCCGACCGCCGACGAAGCCTAGTCTCCTGCAACCGTGATGCGTCACAGAATTCCCGGGCGGGGCGTCCCGGCTGGCGGCGTTGCTCTTCCCTCCCATATGCCCGATATGCTCGGTCGTCGCGCCTTGCCAGCCGGGCGGGGCGCTCCGGGACTAATGCAACGCATCACGGTTCCAGGAGACTAGCGCGACGTGACGGCCCGACCCGGTCCCGCCGGCGGCGGGAAGCCCGTCCCCCTCTGGCCGCTGGCGCTCGCGGCGCCTCCCTTCGTCCTGCTCGCAACGCTCAACTCCGGGGGCTACCGCTACGGCGCCGCGGACCTGGCCTTCTACATTCCCGCGGTGCTCGCGCGTCTCAATCCGGGCATGTTCCCGCGCGACGCCGGACTGATCGCGTCGCAGGCGCGGCTCACGACCATCGACGAAGTGCTGGCCGCCGCGTCCCGGCTCTCCGGCCTGTCGCTGCCGCCGCTGCTGGCCGCCTTCTACGCCGGCACCCTGGTGCTGCTCGCGGCTGCCGTCTGGCTGCTGGCGTCGCGGCTCTACCGCACCACCCCGGCGGTCGTCGCCGCCACCGCGGCGATGACCCTCCGCCACGCCATCTCGCGATCGGGCACCAACACCCTGGAAGGCTATTTCCATCCGCGCCAGGTCGCGTTCGCGCTGGGCACGCTGGCGCTGGCGGCCTTCCTCGGCGGCCGCCGCGCCACTCTGCTGCTCCTGATCGCGGCCGCGGCACTGGTCCACCCGACCACGGCGCTCTGGTTCGCGATCTGGGCGGCGCTGGCGGTGGCGGTCGAGGATCGACGCGCCCGTGCCCCGCTGGCCGCCGCTGCCGCCGTCGCGGCGGTCGCCGGGCTGTGGCTGCTCACGTGGGGACCGCTGGCCGGCCGGCTGGTGATCATGGATCCCGAGTGGCTCGGCACCCTGGGGACCAAGGATTACCTCTTCCCGCTCGAGTGGCCGGCGGACGTCTGGCTCGTCAACCTGGCGTACGCGCCGCTGATCGTCTGGATCTATCGCCTCCGCCGCGCCGCTGGCGTGCTCGTCGCCAACGAGACCGGCCTGGTCGCGGGATGCGTGGCGCTGCTGCCGCTCTTCGCGCTCTCGCTGCCCTTCAACTCCGCCAGGGTGGCGCTGGCCGTCCAGCTCCAGGTCCCCCGCGTGTTCTGGATGCTCGACCTGCTGGCCACGCTCTACGTGGTCTGGGCCGTGGCGGAAGGGGCGCGCGCCTCCCGGCGGCGGGGCTGGATTGCGGCCGCCGTCATCGGCGCCGCCTCGCTCGGCCGCGGCGCCTATGTCGTGTTCGTGAGGTTTCCGGAGCGGTCCGTCGCCCGGCTGCGCGTCGCCGACACCGACTGGGGCAGGGTGATGGCCTGGGCCCGCACTACCACGCCGCTGGACTCCGGCTGGATCGCCGATCCCCTCCACGCCGTCCGCTACGGCACCAGCCTCCGCGTCGCCGGTGAGCGCGACGTCTTCGTCGAGGCGGTCAAGGACGCCGCCATCGGCATGTACGCGCGCCAGACCGCCATGCGCACCCGGGACCACCTCGCCGCGCTCCACGACTTCGACAGCCTCACCGCGGATCGCGCCCGGGCGCTGGCGGCGCGCGAGGGGCTCGACTATCTCGTCACCGAGGCGCCGCTCGATCTCCCGGTCGCGTTCCGAAGCGGCCGCCTCGCCGTCTATCGGCTGCGATGACCTTCCCTGAATACCGGCCCCGCCGCCTGCTGCGCAACGGCCACGCGATGACGGTCTACTGCTGGGCGCGGACGCGGACGTTCCCGCGCCTGCCGGCGCCGGTGGCCCGGTTCTTCGATGTCGAACCGGGCACGCGCGTCCTCGCCCACTGCTACTGGCAGCCGGATGCCGCCGCCCGGCCCGCCCTCATCGCCCTGCACGGCCTGGAGGGATCGAGCGAGGCGCATTACATGCTCGGCATCGCCGACAAGGCCTACGCCGCGGGCTGGAGCGCCATCCTGCTGAATCAGCGCAACTGCGGCGGCACCGAGCGCTTCTCGCCGGGGCTCTACCACTCGGGCCTGACCGCCGATGTTGACTACGTCCTGCGCGAGCTGGCCGCGACCGAGGGCCTCGCGCGGATGGCGGTCGCGGGCTATTCACTGGGCGGCAACCTGGCGCTCAAGCTCGCCGGCGATTACGGCGCGAACGCGCCGGCGGCCCTCCGCGCGGTAGGCGCGGTCTCGCCGATCCTCGAGGTCTCGGCGTGCGTGCACGCGCTCGAGCGGCCGGCGAACAGCGCCTATCAGTGGAATTTCGTCCGCGGCCTCCGCGACCGCATGCGCCGCAAGGACCGCCACCACCCGGGGGCGTTCCCGGTCGGGCGGCTCGACAGCGTCCGCAGCGTCCGCCAGTTCGACGATCTGTTCACCGCGCCGCACTTCGGCTTCGCCGATGCGGAGGATTATTACCACCGCGTCAGCGCGCTCCGGGTCGTCGATCGCATCGCCGTCCCCACCCTGGTGATCGCGGCGGCCGACGACCCGTTCGTGCCGGCCTCGCTGTTCGACGACCCGGGACTGCGGCGCAACCCGGCCGTCACCACCATCGTGACCCGCCACGGCGGCCACTGCGGCTTCGTCAGCGCGCCGGGGCGCGGACAGGACGACGGCTACTGGGCCGAATCGACCATTGTCGCCTTCGCCCGGCAGCATATGTGAGCATCCGCCGCGGGGGCGCGCTATGATGCAGCCGTCAGATGACCCCCCTGCAACTCCGGACCATGCGCATCGGACTGGTGCTCTCGGGGGGAGGCGCGAAAGGGGCCTACCAGATCGGCTGCTGGAGAAGCCTTCGCGAGGCCGGGCTGGATCGCTTCGAGGCCATCGCCGGAAGCTCAGTGGGCGCCATCAATGCCGTGCTGGTCGCGACCGGGCGGCTGGACACGGCGGAAGCCGCCTGGCGCGGCCTGCGGATGCGGGATGTGATCGGGTTCAGCCCGCGGTCGGTGCTGCGGCTGCCGGCCTGGATGCTCGCGGGCCTGGGGTCTGAATTCTCCCCGTTCAAGCTGACCCGCCTCAGCGACCGCATCACCGACGGCCGCACCGGCTGGTTCCATCCGGCCGTCTGCCTGGCGCTCGCCGCGCTGCTCTGGGGACTGGCCGGCGCGCTCGCTTCCCCCTGGCGCACGCTGCTCCCGGCCGTACCGCTGCTGCTCGGCATGCTGGCGCTGGCGCACCGGCTGACGCGGCCGGTGTTCCTGCGGCCGGTCTTCACCACCAGCGCGCCGCTCGCCCGCACGTTCGACGGCATTCTGACAGATGCGGACCTCGCCCGGATGCGCGAGACCGGCCCCGTCTACGGCGTGCTGTCACAGTTCTGCCCCGGCGCACCGGGCGCGCACCGGTGGGGCGGCTGGGTGCCCGGCTACGTGCGGCTGGATCGACTGGCGGACGCCGGCGCGCTCTGCCGCACGCTGAGAGCGGGGTGCGCGGTACCCGGCTTCCTCGAGGGAGACAGCGCGCCGGGCGCCGCGGCGCTCGACGGCGCCTGGACCGACAACGTGCCGATCGCGCCGTTGCTCTTCGCGGGCCACGACCTCGACGTCATCATTGTCATCTACCTGAAGAAAGTGGTGCGCCACGGCGCGCGGCCCAACTCGCTCTGGGCGCTCGTCCGCCTGCTCGCCCGCGACGCCATCCGGGGACGCGAAGATCAGGAGTCGCTGCTGTCCTGGGCCTCGACACGCTGGGCGGCGTCCGGCGGCAACCCGCGGCCGCCCGCGGCGGTGTCTTTCGGCTCCGCGCAGCCGCGCGGCCCGGCCGGATCGCGCGGCGCCCCGCTGATCCTCGCCGTCGCGCCGTCGCGGCGGATCGGCAACTTCTTCACCGGCACGCTGTGGTTTTCGAAGGCCAAGAGCGCGTCGCTGATTTCGCTCGGTGCGCACGACATGCGAACGGCCCTCGCACGGCTGTCCCGCCTGCCCGCGGCGGCTACTTCGCCGCGTACACGCCCCGGTACGCCGGCGGCAGCGCCGCCGCCAGTCCCCGCATTACTTCGTCGGAGTACTCTTCGAGCGATCTGGCGGTCACGGCACCGGTCGGCGGCGGCACCCGCGAGCCAACCCTGACGCGGATCGGCACGCGGCGGCCGCGCCGCCAGCACCGCCAGGCCCCCTCCTGACCCGACAGCGCCAGCGGCACCACCGCCGCCCCGGCCTCCGCCGCCATCCTGGCGACCCCCGGAAGGCCGCGGATCAACCCGCCGGTCCGGCTCAGGCGGCCCTCCGGCGCCACCCCCACCGCAGCGCCCGCCCGCAGCGCCTCAACCGCCCTCTCGACCGCGCCGCGGTCGCCGGCGCCGCGCTCCACGAAAATGGCGCCGCCGATGCGCAGCAGCCAGCCGACGACCGGGCGCCGCCTGAATTCGGCGGCGACGAGGAAGAGCGTGCGCCTCGGCAGCAGCGCGAAGACCCACAGCGCGTCGAGGATGTGGAGGTGGTTGACGGCGATGATCACCGGCCCGTTCGCCGGCAGGCGATCGAGCCCCTCGGCATCCAGCCGCGTCAGCACCGCGGCGGCCAGCCGGGCGGCGGCGCGCAGGCGGCGCTCCGCGACAGTCCAGGTGATGGCCGGCGCCACCCCGCGGGCACTGCGGGGAGGGACGGCGCGCGGCAGGGCATCGGCAGGCGCGGACGAGCCGGAGGCCAGCCGTCGCCCGAGCCCGTCGACGGTGATGTCGTCGCTCAGCAGGGTTTCGGGCAGCGCCCGCCCGAGGTAATCCTCGAGGTCCGCCGTTACCGTGGCGGCAGTCAGGGAATCGACGCCGAGCCGCGCCACCGGAGTGTCGCGCGCCACCGCTGACGGCTCCAGTTGGAGCTCGTGCGCCAACCGCGCGGCAATCCAGTCGGCAATTTCGGGAGCGGTGCTCATCTCAGCGCCGCGGCGCCAGTCACCAGCGCGGCGCGGGCGGCGGTGCGGCCGGCATCCGCGATGGCGTCGAGGCTCCCCCAGTCGAACATCCCGAAGCGCTCCAGCGAGGGGTGCAGGAAGAGATCGGCGTCACGCGCCACGCTGGCGTTGTGGCGGGCGCTGCCGAGCATCGCCGACCGCATCAGGATCGCGCCGATGCCGGGAAGGCCGGTGTCCTGGCGTCCCCACAGCAGCCGCCAGCCCGAGGCGGCCGGGGCATAGGGCGCCTTGATGACCAGGTCGCGCTCGGGAGAGACGTCAACGGCGGCCACCCGGCCGCAGATCGTGCGCATGATGTCGGCCGGCACGTTGTTCATGATGCCGCCGTCCACCAGCATGCTGCCGGCGTCGTGCACCGGGATAGCGAGGCCGGGGAGCGACATGCTCGCCCGCGCCGCCCGCCCCAGCGCGCCCCTGACGTGTACGTGCATCTCGGCCCGGGTGATGTCGGACGAAACGCAGAAAAATGTCGTCCGCAGATCCTCGATGCGCAGCTCGCCGAACATCGCCTCCATCATGCGATCCAGCCGCCGGCCGGCGAGCAGCGCCACCACCGGAAGCGTTTTGTCCTTGAGCGGATTGCGCCGGATCCAGTGCTGCCGGTTGAGCGCCCGCATCGCCGCGGGATCGGCGCCGGCGGCGTACTGCGCCGCGATCACCGCCCCCATGCTGGTGCCGCCGACGGCGTCGATGGCAATGCCGGCTTCGCCGAGCGCCTCGATCACGCCGATATGGGCGAACCCGCGGGCGCCGCCGCCTCCGAGCGCCAGGCCGACACCGCGGCCGGTCAGCATCCGCGCCAGCCGCGCCAGGTCCGCCTCGCTGCCGCTGCGCACGTGGTGGTGGGCGCGCGCCCCGGTCACGCCCAGCCAGCCGGCGGTGTAGCGCGGCGGGTGGTGGGGCGGCGGATGCAGCAGCAGCAGCTCGCGCGCCGCCGGCGCCGCGGCCGCGCGGCCGACGATCACCGCCGCCTCCGCCCGCGGCTCACGATCGCCAGGGGCCACGAACAGGAGGCAGTCCGCCTGGCGCGCGGCGCGATCGGTCCAGCCCGGGTCCGACGCGTCGCCCGCATAGAGGACGTAATGAAAGTCGCGCTCGAGGGCGTCGAGCCAGGCGCAGACGCGGTCGTCTCCGGCATCGGCGCCGAGCGCCGCCTCGACCCGGGCCCGCGTCACCAGGGTCGCGGCGCCGGCCGGCGCCAGCGTCCGCACCAGCCCGGCGGCCACCGCGTCGACGACGATCCGCGGATCGAGCGGCACCATCGCGATCGTCACCATGGTGCTGCGCGTCCGCCGCGTCCGTGTCGTCTGCTGGAGGCGCTGCACCAGCCGCCGCGTGACGAGCAGCATCGCCTGCGGGCAGCGCTGGACGATGCGCTCGAACGCCGCCTGCGACAGCCGCACCAGCCGGCTGTCCCGCACCGCGGTGATGGTCGCCGAGCGCGGCGCGCCGGTGAGCAGCGCCATCTCGCCGACGACTTCCCCCCGCCCGATCTCCGCCGCCACCACCCGCTCCCCCTCCGCGCCGTCCACCAGCACCCGCAGCCGGCCGGTGACGAGCACATACAGCGCGTCCGCCGTATCCCCCTCACGAAACAGCGTCTCGCCGCTCCGCAACAGCGTCCACCGCGTCTCGGCTTCGACCGCCGCCCTCGCCTCGTCGTCGAGCCCGGCAAACATGCCTTCGGCGCCGGCCACCGCCTCCACGGCCGCGAGCGTGCCGTCGTGCCGGTCCTCGGGGTCCGGCGTCACGATGCCTCCTCCGCGCCGTCGGCCCGCGGCGGCGCCACCGCGCCCTGCCAGCGCAGCAGCGTCCCGGCCTGGTAGGCACTGCGGCACGCCTGCCGCTGAATCTTGCCGCTCGAGGTCTTGGGGGCGCCGCCGATCGCCAGCAGCACCACGTCCTCCGCCCGCAGCTCGTGCTCCCGCGCGATCGCGGCGCGCACCAGCTCGATCTGAGCGGGCCCGTCCGCCGCCGCCACTCCGCGGTCCACTTCACAGGCGACCACCAGCCGCTCCTCGCCGTCGCGTTCGACCGAGAAGGCGGCGCACGACCCCGCCCGCAGCCGGGCACCGCTCGCTTCCGCCGCCGCCTCGATGTCCTGGGGGTAGTAGTTCTGGCCGCGGATGATCAACAGATCCTTCAGCCGGCCGGCGACGAACAGCTGGCCGAGGGCGAGGCACCCCAGGTCGCCGGTGCGCAGGAAGGGGCCGTCGCCGTCGGCGGTGCGCGCGGCGAACGTCTCCGCCGACGCTTCCGGACGCTGCCAGTATCCGGCGGCGACGCTCGAACCGCCCACCCAGATCTCTCCGGTCTCCCCGGCGGGCAGCCGCTGCCCGGTCTCGGGATCGACGATGGCGAGGCGGGTGTCAAGGAGCGGGGCGCCGCAGCCCACCAGCGTCCGCTCGCCGAACGTCGCCACCGTGGGGCCGTCGCCGCACCCGGCCGCGGTGACCTTGAGGGTCGCCTCCGCGAGCCCGTAGCCGGGCGCGAAGGCACGGCGCTCGAAGCCGGCCGCCGCGAAGGCCTCGCAGAAGCGAGCCATCGTCTCGGGCCGGACCGGCTCGGCGCCGTTGACCGCGACGCGCCAGCCGGACAGATCGAGCGCCGCCCGATCGTCACTCCGGATCCGCCGCACGCAGTGATCGTAGGCGAAGTTGGGCGCGGCCGCATGGGTACCGCGAAAGCGGGTGATGGCCTGAAGCCACCGCAGCGGGCGCTGCAGAAAGACGACCGGCGGCATCAGCACGCAGGGAATCGACGCGTAGACCGGCGTCAGCAGGCCGTAGACCAGCCCCATGTCGTGAAAGGGCGGCAGCCAGCTGACGATGGTGCTGTCGGAGTCATGGCGCCAGCCCTGGTGGAGATCCGCCATGTTGCTGAGGACGTTGACGTGGGTGATGATCACCCCCTTGGGCAGCGCCGTCGATCCCGACGTGTACTGCAGGTGCGCGATCGGGCCGGCGCCGGCCGGGACGCTCCGCCAGTCGTCGGCCGCCGCGTCCGGCGCGGCGTCTGGCGACAGGCACGTCAGCGGCGACACGGCGGCGCCGAGGTCGAGCCGGCCCGCCAACCGGTGCACCATGTCCGCCGTCGTCGCGGCGACCGCCGGCTGCGCATCGGCGGCGATGGCGGCGAGCCGGGCATCCGATTGCTGGGGACGCGGCGGAGCGGCGGGCACCGGAATGGCGCCGGCGTAGAGCGCGGCAAAGAATGCCACCAGGAATTCCAGCCCCGGGGGATAGACCAGCAGGACGCGATCGCCGGCCGAGAGATGCGGCCGGAGCACCATCGCGCCAGCCCGCGCCCGGCGATCCAGCTCCCCGTAGGTCAATGCGGCGGTGACCTCCAGGCCGTCGCGGAGGAAGCGATGCGACGTCGCGGCGCCGTCGCCGTCGGCGCGGGACCGTAGCAGATCGACGAGGCTGCCGGTGTGCACTGCGGCAAGTGGGGGCATCACGGGGCTCGAGTCTGGTCGACCGGTCAGCGCCGGCCGAGCGCCTGCAGGTACTCGAGGGCGAAGGCCGGTCCTTTGCCCTGCTCTTCGTGCTTGAAGTAGACGAAGACGTCGCCCACTCCGGGCAGCGCCGCCGCGATGTCCGCCCAGCGGGCGATGTCGGGCGACTGATAGCCCTCGTCGCGCAGCCGGAAGTAGGCGTAGTCGGCGGTCACTTCGACCGGTGTCGCCAGCTTCTCGCTGTCGGCGATGCACAGCGCGACGTTGCGGGAGCGCAGGACGTCGTAGACCTCGGCGTCGAACCAGGACGGATGCCGGAACTCGACCGCGGCACGCGTCCCCCCAGGCAGCCGCTCGACAAAGGCCCGGAGCGCGGTGGCATCCTTGCGGAACGCCGGTGGCAGCTGGAACAGCAGCGCGCCCAGCTTTGGGCCGAGGGTGGCGGCGGTGCTGCAGAACGCGTCGATGAGATCGTCGCACCGCTGCAGCCTGGCGTCGTGGGTAATCCGCCGCGGCGCTTTCAGCGTGAAGCGAAAGCCCTCCGGGGTGCCAGCCGACCAGCCCGCAAGCAAGCGCTCGGTAGGCAGTCGGTAGAAGGTGTAGTTGATCTCGACGGTCGAGAAGCGCTCGGCGTAGTAGGCGAGCATCTTCGCGGTGCTGAACTTGTCCGGATAGAACGTCCCCCGCCACTCGGGATAGTTGTATCCCGAGGTGCCGACGTGAAAGCGGGGGGCGGATGGGGCCTGCACGTGCTGCAGTTTACACCGCGCGCGCCGGCGGAGCCTGTTCGCTCACGGGGGCGGGGCCTTTCCGACCGCGACCTCGTAGGCGGCGGCCTCGATCGGGGCATTGGGTGCGCTGACGTCGGTCAGCAGGACCTCGTAGGGGCCGGGCGCGAGCACGTCGCCGGTCAGACGGGCGACCACCATCGGCCGGCCGTCCACATCCACGGCGCGTAGGCCGCCGCGGAACCAGCGCGCTTCCCCACCCGACCAGCTCCGCATCGAGGCGGCGTACAGCCTCGACGGGTCGGCCCGCCTGCCGGCGATGACGAGGCGAAGCTGGATGGACTGCGCCGGCGGCGGCGCGGCGACGGTCGGCTCCGGAGGCGTCGACCGCCGCAGCGTCACCGGCACGAGCGTCAGCGTCGGCTCGGGGGCGGCCGTCGTCGCCGCTCCGTGCTGCCGCGCCGCTTCGAGCGCAAACGACTCACGCGCCGACTGCTCCTGGGCGACCCGCCGCTCGAGGCGATCTCGATCCAGGCGCCCGTTCAGGTCGGCAGCGCGGAGCCCTTCCAGGGTGGCGTGCAGGCGGCGCAAGGCGACCGCCTGACCCGCCACGATCACCACCAGCAGCACGCCCAGCGCCACGAACAGCCACTGCAGCCCCGGTCGTTCCAACCCGTGCACCGCTTTCATGCGCCTGAGCTTATAACGGCGCGACCATGGCGGCCATCCAACCCCTCCTCTCTTGAGCGAAGGCTCGCCGCCTGCGCCGGTCCTGCTGAGTCAGCAGCTGAGCCGCCTGCTGGACCGCCTGTTGCATCGCTGCTGCAGATGGATTCGAAATCAGGAGGACAGTTCATGAAGGTTCGTACTCTCATCGGCGTCGCGGCAGTGGCGGGGCTCGCCCTGGCGCCGGCGGCAGCTCTGGCGCAGACCACGTCTCCCGCGGGCACGGCGTCGAAGGTGGACGACGGCGCGCTCAAGCGCCGGATTGAATCGCGCATCAAGAGCAGCGCCACCCTGAAGGGCAGCGACATCGACGTCGCCGTCGATCACGGCGTCGCCAGGCTGACCGGCACGGTGCACTCCGAGGCGCAGAGTCTGCGGGCGCGCAGCCTGGCGAAGGTCAGCGGCGTCACGAACGTCGAAAACAAGCTGACCGTGGACAGCAGGACCGCGCGCGCGATGGACAAGGCCGCCGACAAGTCCGACCGCGCCATCGACAAGGCCGACCGCAAGTCCGACCGCGTCATCGACAAGGCCGACCACAAGTCCGACCGCGTCATCGACAAGGCCGGCCACAAGATGGACAAGGCCGGCGACAAGGCCGACAAGGGCAAGGACCAGACCATCGACGTCGACGGCAACATCAACGACGCCTGGATCACGACCAAGGTCAAGAGCAGCTACCTCAATGAGGATGCGCTCAAGGGCAGCGACATCAACGTCGACACCAACAGCCACGTGGTCACGCTCAAGGGCACCGTGGCCTCGGCCGCCGGCCGGACGCGGGCGGTCACCCTGGCCAAGCAGGTCAAGGGGGTCAACCGGGTGGTCGACAACCTGGCCATCGCCGCCGCCCGGTAGCCGTCAGGCCGCCCGCTTGCGGCTGCGGGCCACGGCGAGCGACAGCACCACGAGTCCCCAGGCGGCGAGCGCCGCCGCCTGGGGCCACAACAGCTCCAGCCCGATGCCCTTCAGAAAAATCCCGCGTACGATCACCAGGAAATAGCGGAGCGGAATCAGATACGTGAACGGTCGGATCACCGCCGGCATGTTCTCGATCGGAAAGATGAACCCCGAGAGGTAGATCATCGGCGTCAGGAAGAAGAACGTGGCCGTCATCATCGCCTGCTGCTGAGTCGCGGAAATGGTGGAAATGAACAGGCCGAGCGCCAGCGTGCAGAGTACGTAGAGCAGGCTGAGCGCCAGCAGCAGCGCAAAGCTGCCCCGGAGCGGCACCTCGAACCAGAAGACCGCCACCGCCACCACCAGCAGCACGTCGATCATGCCGATCAGGCCGTAGGGCAGCAGCTTGCCGACGATCAGCTCCCAGCGCTGCAGCGGCGTGACGTTGAGCTGCTCGAGCGTCCCCAGCTCCTTCTCCCGCACGATCGCCATCGCGGCGAGGTTGGCGGTCACGACCAGGAGCACCAGCGCGAGAACCCCGGGGATCATGAAGTCGCGGCTTTCGAGCTGCGGGTTGTACCAGATCCGGATTCGCGCATCGATGCCGCCGCGCGGCGGCGACGGCTCGAGCTCCTGGGCCAGGCCGCCAATCAGTGCCGCCGCGTACCCCAGCGCCACCGTGGTGGAATTGGCATCGCTGCCGTCGGCGACGATCTGGACCACGGCGGGCTGCTGCGTGTGGAGCCGCTCGCCGTAGCCGGCGGGAATCGTCAGCGCCAGTGTCGCGGAGCCCGCCTGCAGGAACGCCCCGGCCTGGTTCGCGGTGGTGACGGTGTCGACGATGGAGAAATTCCTCGACGCCTCGAAGCGCGCGATCAGCGCCCGGCTGGCCGTGGAGCGGTCGCCGTCGGCGACGATCACCGGGACGTTGCGGATGTCGGTGGTCGCGGCGTAGCCGAGCAGCGTCAGCTGCAGGATCGGCGCGACGATGACCAGGCCGAAGAGCCGCGGGTTGCGGCCGAGCTCCTGGAACTCCTTGCGGACGAGAACGCGGAGCCGCTGCATCTAGCGGCG
>JAYTEJ010000600.1:0-2205 GCA_043735365.1 Acidobacteriota bacterium | reverse complement strand
GTCGAGGCGACAATCACGTTCCCGCAGCACACGCTCGAGCCGGGCACGTACCGGATCTCTGTCCGGGTCTGGCAATACGGCCGCGTCGGGACGACAGTCCTGCGCTACGGCAAGCCGTTCACGGTCGAGACGCCTCCTCCGCCTCCTCCCCCGCCCCCGCCGCCGCCACCGCCGCCGCCGCCGGCTCCCCCAGCGCCGCAGCCCGCGCCGCCGACCGAGGAGGAGCTCTTCCAGAAGAAGACGCTCGATCAGCTGAACGCCGAGAAGCCGCTGACCGATGCCTTCTTCGCCCTCGACGCGACCGATCTCAACGAGACGGCGCGGACCGCGCTTCAGAAGGACGTCGAGTGGATGAAGCGATGGGCGACGACCAAGGTGATGGTCGAAGGCCACGCCGACTCGCGCGGCACCAACGAGTACAACCTCGCGCTCGGCGAGCGCCGTGCGGCCGCGGTACGCGACTACATCGTCAGCCTCGGTCTCGCGGCTGACCGCGTCACCATCGTCAGCAAGGGCGAGGAGCAGCCGTTCTGCTCCGACGAGAATGAGGCCTGCTGGCAGCAGAACCGCCGCGGGCACTTCATCATCACCGCGAAGTAGCGGCGCCGGCCGCGGCTGTTACCCGGGGAAGGCGCAGAGGGCTGCGCCTTCCCGTCAGTCCGTCTGTCAGGCGGAGAGACGCATGTCTTCGGCAATCGCCATGGCCGCCTGCCGCGGGTCCGCCGCGGCGATAATCGGCCGTCCCACCACCAGATAGCTCGCCCCGGCGGCAACCGCTTCGCCCGGGCTCATGATGCGTTCCTGATCGTCGGTCGCCTTTCCGGCGGCCACTCCGCCGCGGATGCCGGGCGTCACGATCGCGAACTGCCGTCCGCATCGCTGCCGGATGGCGGCCGTTTCCAGGGGCGAGGCGACGACCCCGTCGAGCCCGGCGGCCTGCGCCATCTCCGCCAGCCGCAGCACCTGGTCCAGCAGCGGCCGCTCCACGCCGGTCTCGGCGAGCGCGGCCGGGCTCATGCTGGTCAGCACGGTGACGGCAATCACCAGCGGCGCCGGCCGTCCGGTCCGGGCCGCGGCGTCGTGCGCCGCGTCGCGCGCCGCCTGCATCATCCGCGTCCCGCCGGCGGCGTGGACGTTGACCATCCACACGCCCAGGCCCGCCGCCGCCGCGACCGCGCTCGCCACGGTGTTGGGGATGTCGTGGAACTTGAGGTCGAGGAAGACGCGATCGCCGCGCTCCACGAACCGCCGCACCAGCGCCGGGCCCTCGGCGGTGAACAGCCGGCTGCCGATCTTGAGCCCGCCGGCGGCGCCGCGCAGGCTGTCGGCGAGCGTCATCGCCCGCTCGGCGCTCTCGACGTCGAGCGCCACTAGGAGCTGATCCACGCCGTCTCCTTCCGGCTGGTGTCGATGCTGCCGGTCACGTCCGCCAGCCGCGCGATGCCGTGCCGCTGCATGTAGGCGCCGAGCCCCTCCAGCAGCGTGCGCCAGAGAAAGGGATCGACGAAGTTCGCCGTGCCGATCTGCACCGCGCTGGCGCCGGCGATCATGAACTCCAGCACGTCCTCGGCGGTGGCGATGCCGCCCATCCCGATAATCGGCAGCTTCACCGCCTGGCGGCACTCGTAGACCATGCGCACGGCAATCGGCCTGATCGCCGGACCGCTCAAGCCGCCGACGATGTTGCTGAGCTTCGGGCGGCGGGTGTGGACGTCGATGGCCATCGCCAGGAAGGTGTTGACCAGCGAGACGGCGTCGGCGCCGGCCTCCTCCGCGGCGCGCGCGAACGAGGCGACGTCGGTGACATTGGGGGTCAGCTTCGGGATCACCGGCAGCGGGGTGACCTTGCGGACCGCGCTGACGACGCTGTGCGTGCCGGTCAGGCTGCAGCCGAAGGTGATCCCTCCCGCCTTGATGTTCGGGCACGAGATGTTCAGCTCGATCGCCGCCACCCCCTCGTGGTCGGACAGAATCCGGGCGATCTCGCAGTACTCGTCGATGGTCGTGCCGCAGATATTGACGAAGACGATGGCGCGCCGCTCGCGCAGCTCCGGCAGTTTTTCCCGGACGAACCGGTGCACGCCGATGCCCTGCAGGCCGATGGCATTCAGCATCCCGGCCGGCGTTTCGACGATGCGCGGTGGCGGATGCCCCTCGCGCTCGGCGAGAAAAAGCCCCTTGACCGCGACCCCGCCGAGCGTCGAA
>JAYTEJ010000599.1:0-2425 GCA_043735365.1 Acidobacteriota bacterium | reverse complement strand
TCGGTCGCGGGCCCCGCGGCCGGGGGGGTGATGATTGCGTTCACCAGCGTCGGCTGGGTCTATGCGATCAATGCCGTGTCGTTCCTCTTCGTCATCGGCGCGCTGCTGCTGATGAAGGGGCAGGGGGCGACGCACCTGATCGCCGAGGCGCGGCCGGCGGGGGCCTCGAGCCGGCTGACCGTCGCCGCGGGGCTCGAGGGGCTCCGCTTCGTCTTCCGGGCGCCGCTCATCCGCTCGACGATGCTGCTGGATTTCTTCGCGACGTTCTTCTCCTCGGCGACCGCGCTGCTGCCGATCTTCGCGCAGGACATCCTCCCCGTCGGGGCGCGCGGCTACGGCTGGCTATTCGCGGCGCCGGCGGCGGGGGCGCTGATCGCCAGCGGCGTGATGGTCACGGCCGTGGACGCCATCGAGCGGCGCGGCGCGGTGCTCATTGCCGCCGTGCTCGCCTACGGCGCCGCGACGGTCGCCTTCGGCCTGTCAACGACCTTCTGGCTGACGTTTGCCTGCCTCGCGGTGACTGGTGCGGCCGACACCGTCAGCACCGTCTTCCGGAACCTGATCCGGCAGCTGGAGACGCCCGACTACCTGCGCGGCCGGATGACCGGGGTCAACATGATGTTCTTCATGGGCGGCCCGCAGCTGGGGGAGCTGGAGGCGGGGCTGGTGGCGCACTGGCTGGGGCCGGTGGTCTCGGTCGTGACCGGCGGCCTCGGCTGCCTGGCGGCCAGTGGCTGGCTGGCGGCCGCGACGCCGGGCCTGCGCCGCTATCGAAGAACGACGACGGCGCAGGGCTCAGTGCTCGCAGAGGCGACGACGCCCGCGAACCCTGAACCCTGAACCCTGAACCCCGAAACCCGAACCCTGAACCTCGGGTTCAATTCGCCAGCTTTGGCAGGTCGCTGCTCCAGCTGGTGTACTCCATCCGCCAGATGCCGCTCATGTTGCGGAGAGTGAACAGGAACTTGCCGCGGTCGCGGGCGGTGCCGATGTTCATCGTGTAGCTCCCCGACTCGTAGGCGATCGGCCCGTGGCCGGCGATCTCGCCGGGCTCGAGCTTGACGTCGCTGACCCGCTGCACGAGATCCGAATAGAACGACTTCAGCGGTTCCCGTCCGCGCAGCAACGGCGCGTTCGGCGGCATGAAGACCGAGTTTTCGGCATAGAGCACGAGAATCTGGTCGACGTTCTTGCTGTTGATGCCGGCCGCGAGGTCCGTGGTCGCCTGGCGGATGGCATCGGCGTCGGTCTTCCCGAAGGCCGGTTCGACCGGCCCGCCGCAGGCGGCCACACCGAGGCCGAGTGCGAGCGTCAGAGCTCTCATCACGATGCGCATACTCACCTTTCCCACTGAAGCGGAACGCGCTGATCTTCCGCCACGTCCGCAGCGGTGTCAATGGAGGAAATGCAGGATTGCTTTGAGTTTGTTCACCGCTGTCTTTATAATCGCCCCCGACCGTGAGCAAACTGAACGTCGTCGTTCTCTACGATCGGTGGGAGGAGCCGGAGGAGGCGGACGCGCCGGCGGGGGAGAAGTCGCCGCTCACCCGTACCCTCGACAAGAAGGAAGTCGAGGACGAAGTCGCCGAAACGCTCGGCAAGCTCGGTCACGACGCCATCCTGCACGTCCTCGACGGATCGGTCAGGAGCCTCCATGCGTTGGCGAAGATGGAGTGCGACCTGGTCTTCAACCTGTCGGAGTCGTTCGGCGGCAACGACACCGCCGACTACTGCATCGCCGCCTACCTCGAGCTGCTGGAGAAGCGGATTACCGGATCCGGGTCGCACGGCCTGCTCTATGGGCAGGACAAGGCGGTGGCCAAGAAAATTTTGGAGTTTCACGGCATCGACACCCCGGTGTTCGCCCGGTCGTATCGCGGCCGGCTGGATTTTTCCCACGACCTCGAATTCCCGGTGATCGTCAAGCCGGCCCGCGAGGACGGCTCGATCGGCATCGAGTTCAATGCCGTGGTGTCGTCGATCCGCGAGCTGATGGAGCGGATCGACTGGCTGCACGCCAATTTCGATTCGCCGGTCCTGATCGAGGAGTACGTGGACGGGCGGGAGATGTACGTTGGGGTGATTGGCAACGACAATCCCACGGCGCTGCCGGTCGTCGAACTGGACCTGTCGAAGCTGCCCGAGGGGCGGCCGCGGATTGCCGGAGCGGAGGTCAAGTGGGGCATCGGGACCCGGGCCTACCGCGACACCAAGTCGGCGGTCGCTGAAGACCTGCCCGAAGAGACGTCGGCGTTGCTGCAGCAGACCGCGGTCGCGGTCTTCCAGGCGCTCGAACTGCGCGACTACGCCCGCATCGACATGCGGCTCCGGCCCGATGGGCGGGTGGCGGTCATCGAAGCCAACCCCAACCCCTGGCTGGCCTCCAAGGCTGAGTTCTCGATGGCGGCGCGGAAATCCGGCCGGA
>JAYTEJ010000598.1:0-5151 GCA_043735365.1 Acidobacteriota bacterium | reverse complement strand
CCGGCCCCTCGCCCGGAATCGCCGGCGGCGCGGCAGGCGGATCGCCGGCCGCCCGCTCGCCGGGCGGCTGTCCCGCCGGCTTCGACTGAGCGCCGACCGCGGGCGCCGCCGCGCCGGACGCTGGATGCGGGGCCGGCACGACCGCCGTGCGGGCCGGGCCGCGGCTCCCGATCCAGTAGCCGGCGGCAAAGCCGATCAGCAGCCCGAGAATCAGCGTCACCGCAATCGGCAGCGCCGCCGGATGGGGCCGTTCCACCTCCGCCGGATGCGCAGACGCGTCAACGGGCCTCGACGAGGGAGCCCCTCTGTAGCCGACCTCATCCTCCGGCGCATACCGCGGGGCGACGCCGGCGTTGATCGCGCCGGCATACGCGCCGGCGGCCATCACATCGTCCTCCCCCTCGTCTCCGAACAGCGTCGGTTCCCGATCGTCGTCCACGTCCGGCACCCGTGACATCTGGAAATGCGCCGCATCCTCGTCGCGCTCGGCGGAGATGTCGTCGCTGTCCGGCTCGTCAGGCCCGGCCAGCGGCAGATCGTCTTCCAGATCCGGGGAGGCATCCTGAAGCTGGCCGGCCGTCGGTCGCGGCTCAGCATCCGGCTTCTGCTCCCGCGACGGCTCGGGGATGCGCGCCGCGCCGCTGATGGCGCCGACCGCCGTGATCGCCTCGCTGACCCGTCCGCCGCGCGCCGCAGCTTCGAGCGCCGAGGCAAACGCCAGCGCACTGGCATACCGCCGGCCCGGGTCGTCGTCCATGGCGCGGGCCAGCACCGCGCGCATGCCGGCCCCGAACTCGAGCAGATGATCGCCCGCGAGCGGTCCGATCTCCTCGCCGGTGCCCGACGGGCGCCGTCCCGTCAGCAGCTCGTAGGTGATGGCCGCGAGCGAGAAGACGTCGGCGGGAGTGCTCCACTCCTCCCCCGCGATCCGTTCGGGGGCGCTGTACGGCCGCCGCACGGGCGCCCGGATGCCGACTCGCTCGAGCGCCTCGACGACGCCGAAGCCGCTGGCCCGCGCTTCTTCCGGCGTCACGAAGATGTCGCGAAGATGCAGCGCACCGTGGCCGATCCCGGCGGTGCGTGCGAAGTCGATGGCCCCGGCGAGCTGCGTCAGGAACGGCAGCGCCTTGTCGAGCGAGGCCGGAGCGTAGTGACGTATCGCGGCGTCGAGCGACTCCGCGGCGACGTACTCCTCGGCGCGGTAGGCGAGCGTGCCTTCCACCCCCGAGGCGATCGGCTCGACGACCGAGGGGTGAAACAGCCCTGCGTCCGAGGCCCTGGCGAGCTCGTCGGCGAGCGCCTGCGACTGCTCAGGCGTAATGTCGAGGCGAAAGACCTTCACCGCCACGAGGCGGTCGCGCGTCGGCTCGTAGGTCCGGAACACCGGCCCGAGCGCCCCAATGCCGATCTGATGCAGGACCCGAAAAGGGCCGAAGGCGGGGGGTGGAGCGAATGCGATCGGATCGTCTATGGTCATTCCGGAGTGGAAGAAAAATGTACCACATATTGACTCCTCCTTGACATGCTTCGGAAGGCTCTGAGAGAGTACCACCGGTGTCAGCCGAGCCAGTCAGCTCCGAAGTCTCAGAAGCCCTCCCGTCCGCGGGTGTGCCGTCCCCGGCGTCGCCTGTCGGGCTCGACGTGCGCCAGCTCGGTTGGATCCGGCCGCTCGTCGGCGACTATGCCTTCGACTATCAGAAGGTCGCGCCGCTCTACGCCGGTAATCCCGCGCTGCCCGCGGCGTGGGGCGAGGCCATCGCCCGGCGCCAGGCCAGCCGCACCAGCACCACCGGCATCGCCGCCATCCTGGCGGCGCAGCAGGATCGGCGCGGCGCGCCGGCGCCGGCCCGCGAAGCCGCCGCCCGGCTTGCCGATCGCCAGACCGTTGCCGTCGTCACCGGACAGCAGGCCGGCGCGTTCGGTGGCCCGCTGTACACCCTGCTCAAGGCGATCACCGCCATCCAGCTGGCGCGCCGCGTCTCCGCTGAACAGGGAGCGGCCGTGGTGCCGGTCTTCTGGGTGGACGCCGAGGATCACGACTGGGACGAAGTGCGGGCCTGTACGGTCCTCGACGCCGAGTTCCAGCCCCGGACCGTCACCCTCGCCGAACCCGAAGGCGCGGGGGAGCTGCCGGTCGCCGCGCTGACGCTCGATGCGCGAATCAGCGCCAGCCTCGACGCGCTGGCTGCCGCGCTGCCGCAGACCGACTTCTCGGCGATGGTCACGGCGTCGCTCGCCGCCGCCTACCAGCCGGGCACCGGCATGGCGACGGCGTTCGCCCGCTGGATTGAAGGCCTGCTCGGACCCCACGGCCTGGTCGTCTTCGAGTCCGCCGACCAGGCGGCCAAGGCGCTGGCGCGCCCGGTCTTCATCCGCGAGCTGCGCGCGCCCGGGCGCACCTCGGAGCTGGCCGCGGAGGCCGGCGAACGCCTTGCCGCGCTCGGCCATCAGCCGCAGGTGGTGCCGCAGCCCGACAGCCTCGCGCTCTTTCACCTGAACAGCGGCCGCCGCGCCATCCGCCGGCAGGACGACCACTTCCTCATCGCCGAGACGGCGGTCACGGCCGAGGCCCTGGTGCGCGAGGCGGAGGACACCCCGGCGCACTTCAGCCCGAATGTGCTGCTGCGCCCGATCGTGCAGGACACGCTCTTCCCCACCATCTGTTACGTCGCGGGCCCGAGCGAGCTCGCCTACCTCGGGCAGCTGGCGGGCGTCTACGAGCACTTCAGCCTGCCGATGCCGCTGATGTTCCCCCGCGGCAGCGCCACGCTCATCGACTCCCCCACGACGCGGTTCCTCGGCAAGTACGATTTTCCGCTTCAGGATTTGCGGCCGCAGGACGAATCGGCGTTGAACCGGCTGCTCGAGTCGCAGCTGCCGCCAGAGGTCGAGCAGTCGCTGAAGGACGCCGACCAGGCCATCCGCACGTCGCTGCAGCGCGTCATCGAGGCCATGCCGGCGCTCGATCCGACACTCGCAGGTGCGGCGCGGACCACGGTCTCGAAGATGGAGCACGACCTCCGGGCGCTCCACGGCAAGGTCATCAGCGCGGCCAAGCGCCGCGACGACACGCTGCGCCGTCAGTTCAGCCGCGCGCAGGCGCAGATATTTCCGCTCGGCCACGCCCAGGAGCGCACCCTCGGCGTCGTCTTCTTTCTCAATCGCTACGGTCCCGCGCTGGTCGATCGCCTGCTCGAGGAGCTGCCGCTCGAGATGGGCCAGCACTGGCTCGTCACCATCTAGACCCCTGGATTAGAGCCGGCCACTGGCGCCGTCCAGCATCTCGTCCGCGGCCTTCAGCCGCTCTCGCGTCTCGCCCCGCCATCCCTGATCCGACGCCAGCAGCTCGCGCGACGCCGCCACCGCCCGGGCCGTCTCCGACGCCGCCGGCCCCCCGGGCGTCGTCCGCACCTCGACGAAATGGCGTGCGCTCAGCAGCGTCGCCAGCGCCGCCTCGTCGTAGTCGAAGGCATGCCCGAGCAGCGCGAGGGTGACGTCGCGGAGCACGGCGGCGCGCGGCTCCGACGGACGCCGGACGCACTCGGCGACAAAGCGGACGGCGATTGCATGGCTGGTCTTGAACGGCACGCCGTGGTCGCGCGCCAGCGTATCGGCAAGCTCCGTCACGGTGATCCAGCCCTGCTCGGCGCGCTCGGCCAGCCGCGCCCGGTCGAAGCCGGCAGAACCCATCGCCGCCGCAACCAGGCGGACGGCGCGGTCGGCGTCCTTGAACATCGACGCCACCAGCGGTTGCAGATCGTCCTCGGTGTCGACAATGTCGCCGAAGGGGGTGTTATGGACGGCCATCACGATGGCGCCGGCCTGGCCGAGCGCCTTGCTGGCCAGGGCCCGTGCGTGCTCGAGCGCCACCGGGTTGCGCTTCTGCGGCATGATGCTGCTGCCCTGCACGAAGCCGTCGCTGAGGCGCAGGTAGCCGAACTCGGTGGTGCACCACAGCAGCAGATCCTGGAGCACGCGCCCCAGGCCGGCGAGCAGCACCGTCGCCGCCGAGACACTCTCGAGCAGGTAATCGACGGTCGCGATGCTGCCGTAGGTGTTGCCGGTGGCGCCGTCGAACCCCAGCAGCGCCGTGGTGCGATACCGGTCGATGGGAAACCCGGTCCCGGTGATCGCGCAGGCGCCGAGAGGATTGCGGTTGGTCACCGCATACGCCGACCGGAGCCGCACGGTATCGCGCTCCAGCTGCTCGACGACCGCCAGCAGGTAATGCGCGATCGTCGACGGCTGCGCCGGCTGGGTATGCGTGTGCGCGGCGAACACCGCGTCGCGATGCGCGTCAGCGAGATCGAGCAGCACTGTCCGCAGCGCGAGCACGCCGTCCACCAGCGTCAGCACCATTGCGCGCTGCTGCATCCGGTACATCGTCATGTCGATGTCGTTGCGCGAGCGCGCCGTGTGCAGGCGGCCGGCCGCTTCGTCGCCGCAGCCCTGCACGATCAGCCGCTCGACGAAGAAGAACAGATCCTCGCAGACACCGTCGTAGCGGGCGCCGCGGACCCCATCCTCGGAGATGCCGTCGAGCGCCTGGCGCACGGCGTGGGCAGCGGCCGGCGGCACGATGCCCTGCTCGGTGAGCATCACCAGATGTGCGTAATGAATGCGCATCAGCGGGGCGAGGAACTGGGCTTTGGCGTCCTCGAAGTTTTCGTTGAGGACGCAACTGACGTATTCGGCGTCGAACCGCATGGCCGGGGGCTACTTCTTTCCGAGGCTGAGAAGATTGGCGAGCAGCCGGTAGGCGCCGTCGGTCCCGGCCGGCAGCTGGCGCCAGAGCACCAGGCCCGTGTAGAGCCAGCGGCCCTTGCCGTAGCGTGCCTCCACCAGCGCGCCGGTCCTGGGACCGGCGTTGTAGGGGAACGGATCGGCCGACTGCAGCAGGTCGATATAGCGGGGATCGCGCTCAGCCAGGAAATAGGTGCCGCGCTCCTGCACCCATCCCTGCCACGCCTCGGGCCCGATCCGGTTCGGCGTGTTGAAGACCGGGTGCCCCGGCACCAGAATCTCGACCGGCGCATTCTCGTCGGTGATCCGGTCCATACCGGTTTTGACCGGGTACGGTCCGTACTGCGCCTGGTTGAACTCCTGCTTGTTGTACTGGACGATGACCGTGCCGCCGTCCTTCACGTACTG
>JAYTEJ010000597.1:0-1986 GCA_043735365.1 Acidobacteriota bacterium | reverse complement strand
CTGCGCGAGGACCTGCCGACCGGCTTTCACGACGCGGTGCGCGCGTTCCTCGACGCCTTCCCGTCGAAACTGAACGAGTACGAAGACCTGCTCACCCAGAACCAGATCTGGCTGAAGCGGACCCGCGGCGTCGGCATCATCAACAAGGACTCCGCCATCGCCTACGGGCTGGTCGGGCCGATGGCGCGCGCCGCCGGCGTGGCCTACGACGTCCGCAGGGCCTTCCCGTATCTCGGCTACGAGAGCTACGACTTCAGCATCCCGACCGGCACCGCAGGGGACGTCTACGACCGCTATCTGGTCCGCGTCGAGGAGATGCGCCAGAGCACCCGCATCGCGCTCCAGGCGCTCGATCGCATCAGCCCGCGCGGCGTCTACGACATCCAGGACTACCGCATCGTCCCGCCGCCGAAGGACAAGGTCTACACCGAGATGGAGGGGCTGATTCAGCACTTCCTGATCTATTCGCAGGGCTTCACCGTGCCGGCCGGCGAGTCGTACTTTCCGATTGAGGGGCCGCGCGGCGAGCACGGCTTCTCGATCGTGTCGGACGGCGGCAACCGGCCCTACCGCATCAAGCTGCGCGCGCCGTCGTTCTACGCGTGTCAGGCGCTGCCGAACGCGATTATCGGCGGCATGATCGCCGACGTCATCGCCGTGATCGGCTCGACCGACGTCGTCATGGGAGACGTGGACCGATGAGTTTCCACCCGTTGATGGTCTACGACCGCGAGCACTTCCACCAGTCGGAGCGAGCGCGGCTCGACGAGGGCGGGACGTTCGCGTTCACGCCGGAGCGCCGCGCGGCGCTCGACGAGCTGCTGACCAAGTACCCGCCCGACCGCAAGCGCTCGGCGGTGCTCGCCGCGCTCTACCTGGTGCAGGAGCAGGAGGGCTACCTGACGGCTTCCGGCATGCGCCAGGTGGCCGGCATCCTCGAGATGACGCCGGCCGAGGTCGAGGACGTCGCCAGCTATTACGTGATGTTCTTCCGCGAGCGTGTCGGCAAGTACGTGCTGCAGGTGTGCCGGACGCTGTCCTGCGCGCTGGCCGGCGCCGAGCGCGTCACCGAGGCGCTGTCGGAGAAGCTCGGCATCAAGGTCGGCGAGACCGACGCCTCCGGCATGTTCACGCTGCTCGAGTTCGAGTGCCTCGGGGCCTGCGACCGCGCCCCGATCATCATGGTCAACAACGAACACTGGCATGAGCGGGTCCGCCCCGAGGACGCCGGCCGGCTGGTGGACGATATCCGGGCGAAGGGCGCCGCGGCGCTCAACGGCTGCCACCTGAAGCTGGAGAAATGAGCGCCTCGGCCGCTGCCGGTAACCATATGGAACCCATCCTCACCAAATACGTCCGCGAGCGCGACAGCCATACCCTCGACTTCTTCCTCGCGCACGATGGCTACGACGGGTTGAAAGCGGCGCTGGCGATGGCCCCGGGCGATGTCATCGAGCGCGTCAAGGCCTCGGGGCTGCGCGGCCGCGGCGGCGCCGGCTTTCCGACCGGCCTGAAGTGGCAGTTCGTCCTCAAGGACACCCCCAAGCCGAAGTACATCTGCTGCAACGCCGACGAGAGCGAGCCGGGCACGTTCAAGGATCACCTCCTGATGGAGCGTAATCCGCACCTGCTCTTCGAAGGCTGCCTGATCGGCTGCTGGGCGATCGGGGCCAAGGTCGCCTACATCTACATCCGCGGCGAGTTCTACCACGTGCAGAAAATCATGGAGGCGGAGCTTGCCAAGGCCTACGCCCAGGGCTACGTCGGCAAGAACATCCTCGGCTCCGGCTTCGACTGCGACATCGTCATCCACCGCGGCGCCGGCGCCTACGAGGCCGGCGAGGAGACGGCGCTGATCGAATCGCTCGAGGGCAAGCGCGCCCAGCCGCGCATCAAGCCGCCGTTTCCGGCGGTGTCCGGGCTCTACAACGCCCCCACCGCGGTCAACAACGTCGAGACGCTCTGCAACCTGCCGGCAATCCTCAC
>JAYTEJ010000596.1:0-2274 GCA_043735365.1 Acidobacteriota bacterium | reverse complement strand
GTGTCGCGGATGACCCGGCTGCCGAAGGTGATCGAGCCGGGGGAGCAGTCCACCAGATCGGTGGACCTGATGACGCCTTCCTCGAGCGCCGCCGAGGCGGTGACGACCTTGAAGGTCGATCCGGGCTCGTAGGTGTCCTGGATGGCGCGGTTGCGGCGCAGCGCCGGGTCGGAGGCCTGGAATTCGTTGGGGTTGAACGTCGGCCAGTTCGACAGCGCCAGAATCTCGCCGGTCTGCGGTTCCATGATCACTGCGCTGCCAGCGGCGGCGCCGTTTTCCTCGACCCCGAGCCGGAGCTCGCGGTCGACAACGAACTGGAGGTACTCGTCGATGGTCAGCTCGATGCCGTCGCCTTCGGTCGGCAGGCGCTCGTCCCGCTTGGACATGGCGTGCTGGCGGGCATCGGTCTGGACCAGCATCCGCCCTTCACGGCCGCGGATGCGCTCGTCGAACGTCGACTCGAGCCCCGCGAGCCCGACGTTGTCGAGCCCGACGTAGCCGAGCAGGTGCGCGGCCAGCTCCTTCTTGGGGTAGTAGCGACGGCTTTCCTTGTAGAAGAGGATGCCTGTCAGGCCGAGCGCCCGGACGCGCTGCCCTTCGGCCGGGGAAACCTGGCGGGCGAGGAAGGCGAACTGCCCGTTGCCGCGCAGCCGCTCGGCCATGGTCGCGCGCTGCGGTGCCGTGCAGTCGTCGAGCGCCCCGCAGACCAGCCGGGCAACGCGGTCGGGATCCTCGATGTCGGACGGATCGGCGGCGATGGTGTCGGCATCGACGCTGTAGGCGAGGACGTGGTTGTTGCGGTCGACGATCTCGCCGCGCTTGGCGGGCAGCTTGATGGTCCGAAGCTGCTGGCGGTCGGCCCGGGCCATCATCTCGCCGTGCTGCACCACCTGCAGATAGACCAGGCGCGCCTCGATCCCCACCGTCCAGCAGGCGAAGAACGCCGCACAGACCAGCAGCCGCGACCGCAGCGTGTCGCGCCACTGGCCCGGCGCCGCCGCCGGTGCGCGGCGTGCGACGCGCTGCGCCGGCCCCTGCCAGGGAAGCCTGAAACTGCCGTTGCCGTGTTCGTCCGCCATCAGCCCCCCTGCCGCGCCCCGACGGGCCTACCGCGCCGCGACGATCGATCTGCCGGGAGGCGCCGACGGCGTCACCCGCTGAATCACGGTGGCCTGCTCGCGCGCGGGCGCGACCAGATGCAGCTGCCGGGTGGCGATGTCCTCGATCCGCACCGGCGAGCGCAGGGTCGCGATCTCCAGCCGCAGATGGCGGTTGATTTCCACCTGCACGGCGCGCTGCTGCTGCATCTTCTGAATCCGGTAGCCGTGCTGGAGCAGCTCGAAATGCTGCCAGGCCGAGAACAGGATGACCGTCACCAGCACGCCGCCGATCAACAGCGAGCGCCACACCTGCCGCTGCCGCTCGTCGTCCACCTCGCGGACGATGAGGTTGTTGCGGACGTCCTTCTTGATGGCGTACTCGAAATCCATGCCGCTCATGCAAGCCTCTCGATGGCGCGGAGCTTGGCGCTGCGCGCTCGCGGGTTGCGGGCCACTTCCTCGGCCCCCGGAATCAGCGGCCTGCGGGTCAGCACCCGCAGCGCCTCGCCGCCGGCCGCCAGGGCGCGGAAGGTGTGCTTCACGATGCGGTCCTCGAGCGAATGAAACGAGATCACCGCCAGCCGCGCCCCGGCGCGCAGCCGCTGCGAGGCGGCGACGAGAAACGCGTCCAGGCCGTCGAGCTCGCGGTTGACCCAGATCCGCAGCGCCTGGAAAGTGCGCGTTGACGGGTCGATCCGCTGGTAGCCCCGGCGCGGCACCGCGCGGCGCACGATCTGCGCCAACTGCCCGGTGGTCTCGACCGGCGCGATCCGCCGCGCCTCGACGACGCCGCGGGCGATGCGCCGCGAGAAGCGCTCTTCGCCGAACTGAAAGATCACGTTGGCCAGCTCCTCCTCGTCGACGGCGGCGAGCAGATCGGCCGCCGTCGGTCCCGCGGTCTGATCCATTCGCATGTCCAGCGGCTCGTCGCGACGGAAGCTGAAGCCGCGCCCCTCGGTGTCGAACTGCAACGACGAGACGCCGAGGTCCGCGAGCACGCCGTCGACCTGCGGTTCAGCGCGGGCGTCGAGCACCTGGCCGAGCTCGCGGTAGTCCGCGTGCACCAGCTCGATCTGCGGAGACCACGCGGCGAGCGCCTCTGCCGCCAGGCGCAGCGCCGACGGGTCGCGGTCGAGGCCGAGCAGCCGGGTCGCGCCACCCTGGAGCAGAGCGC
>JAYTEJ010000595.1:0-3004 GCA_043735365.1 Acidobacteriota bacterium | reverse complement strand
ACGACAACCAGGGCGAGTTCCGCGTCGACATCCAGCGCACCAACCGCCGCAAGTAACGCGCGCGTCAATCCAGACACCAGGCCGGCTCCCCCAGGGGCCGGCCTTTTTCATGCGACGAACCCCGCAGAACCGAACCTCGCCGAACCGAACCCGGCAGCACCCCGCAGAACCGAACCTCGCCGAACCGAACCCCGACGAACCCCGCAGAACCGAACCTCGCCGAACCGAACCCCACAGCACCCCGCAGAACCGAACCTCGTCGAACCGAACCCGGCAGCACCCCGCAGAACCCTGCGGAACCCGGAGGAACCTCTATTAGACTAGTAGGGTTTCATGACCGAGTGGAAAGAGACCCTGAACCTCCCGCGTACCGACTTCCCCATGAAGGCGAACCTCCAGACCGCCGAGCCGCTGGCGCTCGCCCGCTGGCAGGAGATGGGGCTCTACGAACGTATCCGTGAGCATCGCGCCGGCCGTCCCAAGTTCGTCCTCCACGACGGCCCCCCCTATGCGAACGGCCGGATCCACCTCGGCACCGCGATGAACAAGATCCTCAAGGACATTGTCATCAAGTCGCGGACGATGATGGGGTTCGATGCCCCCTACGTGCTGGGCTACGACTGCCACGGCCTCCCCATCGAGCTCAAGGTGGACCGCGAGCTCGGTCCCAAGAAGCGCGACATGCCGGTGGCCGACTTCCGCCGCGCCTGCCGCGCCTACGCCTCGCGTTTCATCGACGTCATGAGCGTCGAGTTCCAGCGGCTCGGGGTCTTCGGCGACTGGGACCATCTCTACCTGACGATGGAGTTCCGCTACCAGGCGGCGATCGCCAGGGCTCTCGGCCGCTTCGTCGAGCGGGGACTGGTCTACAAGGGCCGCAAGCCGGTGCACTGGTGCATCCACTGCCGGACCGCGCTGGCCGAGGCCGAAGTCGAATATGCCGAGCACTCCTCGCCGTCGATCTACGTCGAGTTCCCGCTGGCGGGCGACAGCCGCGACGAGCTCGCCGCGCGCGTGCCGGAGCTGGCCGGCCGCGACGTCTCGGTGCTGATCTGGACGACGACCCCGTGGACCATTCCCTCCAACCTGGCGGTGGCGTTCCATCCGGAGCTCGATTACGCCGCCTACGATGTCGACGGGCGCCTGGTGATCGTTGCCGAGGCGCTGGCCGGCAAGGTGGCCGCGGTGGCCGGGCGCAGCTTCGGCGCGCCGGCGGCAAGGATGAAGGGGGAGGCGTTCGAGCGACTCCGCTTCCGGCATCCGCTGTTCGATCGCGATTCCCTGGGAGTGGTCGCCGACTACGTGACGCTCGAGCAGGGCACCGGCGCGGTGCACACCGCCCCGGGCCACGGCAGCGACGACTTCGTCACGGGCCAGAAGTACGGGCTCGAGATTCTCGTGCCGGTCGGCCCGGGAGGCCACTTCCTCTCCACCGTGCCGATGTTCGCGGGGCAGCGGGTGTTCGATGCCAATGCCTCGGTCGAGGCGGCGCTCGCCGAGCGCGGCCGGCTCTGGCACCGGGAGCCGTTCCAGCATTCCTATCCGCACTGCTGGCGCTGCCACAATCCGGTAATCTTCCTGGCCACCTCGCAGTGGTTCATCGCCATGGACAAGGAGTTCACCGTGCCGGGCGCCGGCGCCCCGGCGGACTCACCGCGGACGCTGCGGAACGCCGCCATCGCGACCATCGACACCGACGTCGCCTGGGTGCCGGAGTGGGGCCACGACCGCATCCACAACATGATCGTGAATCGTCCCGACTGGTGCATCTCGCGCCAGCGCGCCTGGGGCGTGCCCATTCCGGCGCTGGACTGCACCACCTGCGGCGAGGCGCTGCTCACCGCGGCGCTGGTCGAGCGCGCCGCCGCGGTGTTCGACCTCTACGGCGCTGACGCCTGGTACGAGCGGCCGATCGAGGAGTTCGTGCCCGCAGGGCTCGCCTGTCCGGCCTGCGGCGGCACCACCTTCGAGCGGGAGCGCGACATCCTCGACGTCTGGTTCGACTCCGGCTCGAGCCACGAGGCGGTGCTGCCGTTCCGCGCCGAGCTGACCTGGCCGGCCGATCTCTACCTCGAGGGCAGCGATCAGCATCGCGGCTGGTTTCAGAGCTCGCTGCTCGTCGGCCTCGGCACCCGGGGCCGCGCCCCGTTCCGCGAAGTGCTGACCCACGGCTTCATCGTCGCCGAGGATGGCCGGAAGATGTCCAAGTCGCTCGGCAACTCGATCGAGCCGCAGGACATCATCAAGGAGAGCGGCGCGGAGATCATCCGGCTCTGGGTCGCAATGGTCGATTACCGGGAGGAAGTGCGCCTCGGCAAGCAGATCCTGGCGCGGGTCATCGAGGCTTATCGCAAGATCCGCAACACGCTGCGCTACCTCGCCTCGAACCTCTACGACTTCGACCCCGCGGCCGATCGTGTCCCGCTCGAGCGCATGCATGAGGTCGATCGCTTCGCGGTGGCGCGCTACGCGACCGCCGCCGGCGCCGTGCTCGAGGCCTACGAGGGCTACGACTTTCCGACCATCTTCCAGGCGATCAATCAGTTCGCCACGGTGGATCTCAGCGCCTTCTACGCGGACGTCTCCAAGGATCGGCTCTACACCTTCGCGGCGGCCTCGCCCGAGCGCCGCTCGGCGCAGACCGCGATGTACATCATCGCCGACGGCCTGACCCGGCTGCTGGCGCCGGTGCTGCCGGTGACCACCGAGGAGCTGTGGCGGAACCTGCCGGGGCCGCGCGAGGAATCGATCCACCTCGCCGATTTTCCCCAGGACGTCGCCGCGCTGCTGGACCCGGCGCTCGACGAGCGCTGGACCCGTCTCATGAAGATTCGGGACGCCGTCAATCGGGCGCTGGAGACGGCGCGCCAGGCCAAGACCATCGGCAACGCCCTGGGCGCCCGGCTGAGGCTCGGCGCCGGCGGCGCCGACGCCGCGCTGCTCGAGCACTACCGTGACGATCTGCCGATGCTGTTCATCGTCTCGGAGGTGCGGCTCGGGCCGG
>JAYTEJ010000594.1:0-1911 GCA_043735365.1 Acidobacteriota bacterium | reverse complement strand
CGGTGAGCTCGTGATCGATGCGGCCGTCGACGCGCTCGCGGCTGCGGTCGAGCGCCAGGATCTGGCGGTAGGTGCCGAAGCCGCCGTTGGAGGTCGCCGCCTGATTCGGCAGCGGATAGAAGAAGTCGATGATCTTCCGGGCCGCGGGATCGAGGCGATCCGCCGGAATGCGGTTGCCCGGGAAGGGGGCGCCGGTCTGCGGATCGCGCAACACGAACGAGGCCGCCGAGAAGTCCCCGGTGCGCATGGCGGCGGTAGGGACGACGGCCTGGGCGCCGCCGCCCAGCTGTTTCTGGCGGCTGCCCTCGTAGTTCCCGAAGAAGAACGTCCGGTTGGTGACGATCGGTCCGCCGAGGCTGGCGCCGTAACGGTAATCATGAGTGTCGGCGTTGGGGTCGTCGCGGGTGGCGCCGGTGAGCGTCTGCGCGTAGGTCAGCGCGTTGAGCCGGTTGGTATTGACATCCGCGAACGACGTCCCGTGGAAACGGTTGGCACCGCGCTTGGTGGAGACGATGACGCCGGCCAGTCCGCCGTACTCCGCGCTGTAGGAGTTCGACAGCACCTGGACTTCGGAAATCGCGTCGAGCCCGGGAGCCGCGTTGGAGAGCTCGCCGAAGATCCCGGCGCTCGACGGCTGGCCGTCCTGAATGTAGGCCGCGCCGTAGGTGCGGCCGCCAAGAAACTGAAGGCCGTCGAAGCCGCCGACGACGTTGGGGTTGAGGGTCAGGAAGTCCTGGATGTCGCGGCTGTTGCGCGGCAGATCGCGCAGCTGCTGCTCGTCGAGGCCGCGGGCGATGGCGGGGCTCTCGAGAGTGACGTTGTTCTGCCCCTCCGCCGTGACCGTGACCACGTTCTCGACGCCGCCCACCTCGAGGCGCAGATCGGTGTGGGCGATGGAGGCGGCGCGCAGCACGAGGCCGGTGGTCTGGGCCTTCTTGAAGCCGGTCAGGGCTGCCGACACGGTATAGGTGCCGGGGCGGAGGTTGGGAATCTCGAACAGCCCCTCGCTGTTGCTCTGGACCTCCCGGGTCACCTCTGTGGCCTCGTCGGTCGCGACCACAGTTGCACCCGGCACGATGCCCTGCTGCGGATCGAGAACGGTGCCGCGGATGGTGCCAAGCGTAGTCTGGGCCGTGGCGGGGCCGGGAAACGTTGCCAGAGCCGCGAAGAGGAGGCCGGTCAGCACGACCCGCGAGCGGAGCGCTGAGGGACCCGACGGCAGGGCCTGATGCGCGAAGGGTCGTGTCATGACGTCCGTTGTCTCCTGTCCAAATGGCGCCGCGGCAGCGGCGCCAGTCCGGTCGCAGGTCCGGACATCCTCACAACGCGGGTTGTAGTGGCTTTGCCGTCGCGCTGTCAATCTGTTTCCCGCGCTTTCCGAATGAGCATGCGGCTGAGCTGCCCGCGAGGTCAGCATTCGCCGGGCCGGCGCCGGGGTGCTTCACACCAAGCCGGTCGACCTGACCAAGCTTCTTACCCAGATTGAAGGCTGCATTCTGGTGAAACAGCGCGGCGGAGACGCCTGACATCTTCGCCGCGCTGCCGCGCGAGGGCCGATTAGTGGCTGACGTCGAAGGTTTTGGTTTCTGCCAGCTTATCGTTGAGAAATACCTCGAGCTTGTATTTCCCCACCGGCCATCCGTCCGGTTTCGCGATGTGGAACTCGGTCCGCTCGCGGCTGCCTGATGCAATCGTGCGGGTCGACTCGTCGACCAGTTGGCCCTCACCGTAGGTCCACTTCGCGCGCAGCGCGGCGCTGGGCGAGCTGCCCTCCGTGGCCACCGAGGCGTAGATCGTGTCGGCAGGCTTGAAGGAGTCCGTCCGCTCGCTGACGGCCTTGTCTGTACCAACGGCGCGGCCGAGCGTCACGTCCGTGACTTTCATTTCCGATGCCGCCGGCGTCTCGGTGCC
>JAYTEJ010000593.1:0-5373 GCA_043735365.1 Acidobacteriota bacterium | reverse complement strand
GCGCGACTTCCGGCGGCTGCTCGAGCGCCCCGATCTCGACGCCGTCATCGTCGGCACTCCCGATCACTGGCACGCGCTGACGATGGTGGCGGCGGTCGAGGCGGGCAAGGACGTCTACGTCGAGAAGCCGCTCTCGCTCAGCATCGGCGAGGGGCGGGTGATGGTCAACGCCGCGCGCCGCGCCAACCGCGTCGTCCAGATGGGTACCCAGCAGCGGAGCGCGCCGCATTATCAGGAAGCGGTCGAGTACGTGAAAAGCGGCCAGCTCGGCAAGATCCGGCTGGTGAAAACGTGGGCCTATCAGGACTGGATGGGCAACATCGCGCCGGTGGCAGACAGCGCCCCGCCGGCGTCGGTGGACTACGACATGTGGCTCGGACCCGCGCCGAAGCGCCCCTTCAACCAGAACCGGTTCCACTTCAACTTCCGGTGGTATTACGACTACTCCGGCGGGCTGATGACCGACTGGGGCGCGCACATGATCGACATCGCCAACTGGGGCATGGGAGTAACGGCGCCGACGGCGGCGGCGTCGATGGGAGGCAAGTTCGGCTTCCCGGAGGATGCCGAGGAGACGCCCGACACCCAGCAGGCGATCTGGGAGTGCGACGGTTTCACGATGCTGTGGGAGCACGCCACCGCGATCGGCCTCGGCCCCTACGCCCGCGACCACGGCGTCGCGTTCCACGGCAACAACGGCGTCCTGGTGGTCGATCGCGGCGGCTGGGAAGTGCTGCCCGAGACCGAGACGAAAAACGGCAAGAAGGTCTACCGCGCCGGCGGCCAGCCGCGCCGCGGCGCCAGCGGCGACATGCACCTCGAGCACGTGCGCAACTTCCTCGACTGCATGGAGACCCGCAAGCGTCCCCGATCCGACGTCGAGATCGGGCACAACTCGATGATCGCCTGCCACCTCGGCAACATCGCCTTCCGCACCGGCCGCCGCGTCCAGTGGGACGTCGCCGGCGAACGCATCGTCGGAGACGCCGAGGCGCAGAAACTGGTAACCCGGCCGTATCGCGCCCCCTGGGCGCTGCCGCGCCCGGCCTCGTCCTGAGCGGCGCGATTGGCGCTGTCTGCCGCCCGCCTGCCGCTGACGAGGCCTGACGTCAGGCCTCGTCGCACGCGCCGTAGGTGCCGAGGCTCCGCGCCCGTCGCGCGGGATACAGTCCCGCGACGCCGGTCGCCATCACCATCAGCGCCGAGGCCTGCAGCAGAAAGCCGGCCGGCAGGTGGAACTGGATCGTCCAGCCGAAGCTCTGCACGTTGATCACGTAGATCAGCACCATCGAAAGCAGCAGTCCGACGCCGAGGCCGATCACCTGGCTGACCGCGCCGATCAGCAGCGCTTCCCCCACCACCATCCGGCGAATCTGCTTCCCGCTGGTCCCGATCAGGCGCAGGATCGTGAGGTCGCGCTCGCGCTCGAGAATCAGCGTCAGCAGCGTGCCGGAGACGCCGAGGATGGCGACGACGATGGCGATGATCTCCAGCGCATAGGTGATCGCGAAGGTGCTGTCGAAGATCCGCAGCACCTCGGTGCGCAGCGATCGGTTGGTGTTGATGGTCACCCGGCGCGTCTCGCCGATCGCCCCGAGCAGCTGTTCGCGCGCCGCGTCCGGGTCCACACCGGCATGCAGATACACGCTCAGGCTGCTGATCGCGGTGTCGCCGAACCGCCGCTCGAAGGTGGGGCGGTCCATCACCAGCACGCCGCGGTCGCTCGAATAGTCGTAGTAGACGGCGGCGATCCGGAACGCGACCGGCCCCTGCGGGGTCGGCAGCACCACCTCGTCGCCGACCCCGAGATGCTGCTTGAGGACAAAGCTCTCAGAGACGACGACGGCGTCCTGGCCGGTGGCGCGGCGCATCGCCTCGCGGGCGTCGGCGGGCGCCTTGAAGAGCAGCGAGCCGTGGTCGAGCAGGACGTCGAAGTCTCCTCCTCCCACCCGGACGCGGGTGTCGGCATAGGGCACCTCGATGCTGCGGAAGCGATCGACCGCCGCGACATCAGGGCTCGACGTGAACACCCGCACCACCTCCGGCGACAGCGTGTCGCCGGCGGCGCCACGCCGCGCGCCCGGGGCGACGAAGAGGTCTGCCTGGAGCGTCTGCCCGACCCAGTAGGCCACGGTGTCGCGGAAGCTGCCGATCATCACCGAGATCGCAACCATCATCGACAGGCTCACGGCCAGCGCCGCGACCGAGATGGACAGCCGCGGGATCGCGGCCGAGAGGTTGCTCACCGCCAGCCAGTCTTCGACCTTGAGCAGCCGCCGGGACGGACCTTCGAGGCCGCGCGCGGCGGCGTAGAGCACCGACGGCACCAGGAACGAGGCGCCGAAGACGATGACCACCGCCGCGGCATAGCCGAACAGCGGCAGGCCGTTGACCGGGCCGAGGGTGGCGAGCCAGGCGCCGGCCGTGAGCAGGACGATCCCCGCGGCAAGCGATCGCCGCGGCAACCGGCCGCGGACGTCGGCCTGATCCCCGCCGCGGATCGCTGCCATCGGCGGCACCCGCGACGCTTCCACCGCCGGCACCAGCGCCGCGAGCAGCGACAGCGGCACGCCGGTGGCGAACGCCAGCACCGCATCCCGCCACGACAGCGACGGCGGCGCCGCGGCGGTGGCGATGTAGAGGACCGACACCGTGGTGGAGGTCAGCGCCACTGTGGCGGTGGCCAGCAGCCGCGCCAGCAGCAGCCCCAGCCCCGATCCCAGCGCCGAGAGCACCGCCGCCTCGGTCAGGAAGAGCGCCCGCACCCCGCCCCGTGTGACCCCGAGCCCGCGCAGCGCGCCAATCTCGGCCCGGCGCGACAGCACCGCCACCGAGACGGTGTTGTAGACGAGGAAGAGCCCGACCAGCAGGGCGATGTAGGAGAGCGCCGTCAGATTGAGGTGGAAGGCTGCGAGCATCCGCTCGGCCTGCCGGCCGCGCTGCGCCGGCCGCTGCACGGTCAGGCCCGGCGGCAGCCGGCGCGCAATCGCCGCCTCCGACGCTTCCGCGTCTGCCCCGTCCGGCAGCCGGATCTCGACGCGGTCAATCCGGCCGAGCCTGTCGAGGGTCTGCTGCGCCGCGGCGATGTCCATCAGCACGAAGCGGCCGTCGAGGACGCGCGCCGGGCCCTCGTCCTTGAGCAGGCCGCGGACGCGGAGGGTCACGGCGCGATCGCCGACGAAGGCCTGGAAGGTGCCTCCAGGTGCCAGCCCGCGCGGCTCGGCGAACCGGGCCGTGACGATCGCCGATCCGGGATCGATCAGCAAACCGAGAAACTCTCTGGTCCGGGTTTCATCGCCGGTGGGGCTGCCGGTCAGCAGCGCATAGTCGCGAAACGGCTGATCCCTGAGAATGTCCACGCCCAGCACCCGCAGCACTTCGGGCGGCCGGCCCGGCTCGCGGTAGACGAGGTCCCCCTCGATCACCGGCGCCACCTGTCCGTAGTCGCGCAGCCAGCCGATCTCGAGCAGGCGGAGCTCGTCGATGCCGGCGCCGACCCCGACCACCTCCAGCGACGCCCGTCCCGACACCGTGTTGAGCGCGGTCTCGAAGCCGGCGAGCGAGCTGGCGTTGGTCAGCTGGATCGCCACCACGACCGCGACCCCGAGCGCGATCCCGACCGCCGTCAGCCCGGCGCGCAGCGGCTCCTGCACCATCCGCCGGAGGATGAACCAGCTAAACAGCCGCACCGGGTCCGTCCGACTCGACCCGGCCGTCGCGCATCCGCACCACCCGGTGCGCCGCCGCCGCGATCTCCGGCGCGTGGGTCGCCAGCAGCAGCGTCACCCCGGTCTCGCGATTGAGCTCGGTGAGCAGCGCGATGATGCGGCGCCCGTTCTCGGAGTCGAGGTTGCCGGTGGGCTCGTCAGCGACGAGCAGCGCGGGGCGATGCACCAGCGCCCGGGCCACCGCGCCGCGCTGCATCTCGCCCCCCGAGAGCTGCTGCGGATAGTGCCCCAGGCGCCCGGCCAACCCGACCCGCTCGAGCAGCGCCCGCGCCGCCGGCCCGGCCTGCGCGGTCCGCTGGCCGCCAAGCAGCAGCGGCAGCTCGACGTTCTCCAGCAGGGTGAGCGTCGGCAGCAGATTGAAGAACTGGAAGACGAATCCCACCCGCTCGCGGCGGATCCGCGTCAGCGCATCGTCGTCGAGCGACTCGAGGTCCGACGACTCCAGCCGCACCGTGCCGCTCGACGGCCGGTCCATCGCGCCGCACAGATGGAGCAGCGTGGACTTGCCGCAGCCGGAGGGGCCGACCAGCGCGACGAAGTCGCCGCGGTCGAGTGTGAGGCTGACGTCGGCGACCGCCGGGACGGCCGTTCCGCCGGCCGCGAAGGTGCGGGAAACGTGGTCCGCCTGAAGGACGCTCAGGACGCGCCCTTCTTCTTGCGCATCTGCAGCTCGCGGCCGCCGTCGGCATACTGGACATCGTCCATCAGCCCGTTGATGAGGAAGATGCCGCGGCCGCTGGGCTTGAGGATGTTCTCGGGATGAAGCGGATCGGGGACCGTCGTGTGATCGAACCCGGCGCCAGGGTCGCGCACCGTGATCACCACTTCTCCGGCGTCGTCGCAGGAGACCGAGCACTGCAGCTGCTGCGTCGCGTCGCCGCCGCAGCCGTGGCGGATGGCGTTGGCGACCGCCTCCTGCAACGCCAGCTCGACCGCCATGACGTCGCTGTCGTTCCAGTGCTTTTCCTGCAGTACGTGGACGACGCCGTCGGTCAGCGCCGGGATCGCCGACGGATCGGCGGGAATCGTCATCGTGAACTCGCAGGTGGAGCAGTAGGGAATCATCGAGCTCAGGCGGCGGACGTCCTCATGCGAGCGCCGCAGCTCGTCGATCAGCCGGCTCTGCAGCGTCTGGGCCCGGTGCCGCTCCTCGAGCGTCTGCTCGAGCTCGAACACGTTCCGCCGCAGCTCGAGCTGCGACTGCACCTGCCGGCGGATCGCGTCGAGCGCCTCGATCTGGTCCGGCGTCAGCGTTCGGGTGACCCGATCGACCACGCAGATCGTGCCGAGGGCGTGGCCGTCGGGAGTGATGAGCGGCGCGCCGGCGTAGAACCGGATGTGCGGATCACCGGTGACGAACGGGTTGTCGCGAAACCGCTCGTCGTCCCGGGCGTCGGCGACGATGAGGATCTCCGGCTCGGTGATGGCGTGGGCGCAGAACGAGATTGCGCGCGGGGTCTCGCCGGCGGTGATGCCGATCCGCGACTTGAACCACTGGCGCTCGGCGTCGACGAGCGTGATGAGCGCCATTGGCGTGCCACAGATGTGGGACGCCAGCATGGTGAGGTCGTCGAAGGCGCGCTCGGGTCCGGTGTCGAGGATCCGGTAGCGATTGAGCGCCGCGAGCCTCGCGGTTTCGTCCACT
>JAYTEJ010000592.1:0-2761 GCA_043735365.1 Acidobacteriota bacterium | reverse complement strand
AGCGGCGATAACTGACACAGCGCTTCCAACCATGTGGAGGGACCGTTCAAAAAACCGGATCCAGACGGGGCCGTGGCACAGCCCCGCCCGGTCAGAAGCGCACCAGGAAACCGCCCACCACCCGCTTCGGCGGGCTGACGACGAGCAGTTCGTCGTAGATCGACGCGGGATTGGCGGGGTCGCGGAAGAGGTTGCGCACCCCTACCAGCACTTCCCAGCGGGTGCCACCCAGCACGAACGGCAGCGACTGATTGATTTGCACCTCGAAGCGACCGTCCGCGCCCGCCTCCGCGAGGCTCGCGCCTGGGCGGGCAAACGCCGTGTTCACTTTGTAGAGGACGAAGATCCGCGTTGCCGTCTCCTGGATGTCGGTCCAGAACGACGCGGTGACGTCGTGCATGTTCTCGAGCGCCGGGCGTGCGAGGCGGACGATCCACGGCCGGTTGAGAACGAGATCGCCGCGCGGGCTCCAGTTGCCGTGGGCGACGCTGTACTCGACCGAGCCGCGGACCCGGCGGGTGCCGGCCGTGCCGAGGCGCACGCCCCAGCCCTGCGTCTCCACGCCTCCGGCGCTGGCCACGTAGTAGTGGCCGACCGACCGCGCTCCGGCCGGCATGTTCATGCCGAAGAGCGTGACCGTCTGATCGGTGATCCCCTGGAAGAAGCGGCGGACGCCGAGGACGTAGGCGTCGGCGAACTCGTGCTCGAACAGCACGTCCAGGACCCGGGCGCGCTCGACGCGCAGGTCCCGGCCGCCGAGCGGCGAGAAGGTGCGTTCCGGCGGCAGCCACGGCCCGGCCAGGCTCGGCGCCAGGAATTCATCCGCGCCGGGGGCGATCATCCGCTGCGCCAGCTGGGCGGTCAGCCGCGTGCCTGACGTCGGCTCCAGCGTCAGGGCGGCGCTGGGGCTGAACAGCCCAGGATCGCGGAGGTAGTCGTAGCGCGCATACCGCCCCCCGTATTCGAACGTCACGCCCGGGCCCGGCTTCCAGCGATCGATCACCGAGACCTCGCCGACATTGCGGCTGCCGTCGCTGAGCGCCGCCAGCGCCAGCGGGTTGCCGCCCTGGTACTGCTGCGTGCTGTAGGAGAGCCCGACGTCGTAGGAGTGCAGCGCGTCGCGCCGGGAGAGGTACGAGCCGGCAACCACCCAGGAGGACAGATCCCCCTGGCTCATCGCGGCGCGCGCCGCCCACGTGCCCGCACCCACGGGTGCGCCAATCGACAGGTAGGCGATGCCGCGCGGCAGCGCCGCGCCGGAAAACAGCTCGCGCGACCCGAAGGCGCTGCTGGTGAGCAGGTTGACCTCGCCGGAGAAGGGCAGATCGGAGAACAGCGCGCTGGCGAACGAGGTCGTCCGGCTGGCCATCGGATCGCTGCGCGCCGGTTCGTCCGGCGCGACCACGACGCTGTTGGCGGAGTCCTTGAGAACGCTGCGGCTCAGGTGCCGCAGCCGCCAGGCGGTATCGCTATGGGAATGGTCGTCGGCTGCGTCGGGATCCGCCGCCGCGGTCTCGGCGTCGGGGAGGGCAAAGCCGGCGGCAACGATCGGCCGCGCCGCCAGCGGCTCGACCATGCCGGTCATTCCCGTCATTCCCGTCATGCCCGCCATGGCCACCGGCACCTCGAGCCGCGCCATCCGCAGCGTGAAGCCGGGGGCCGCGGTGCTCCCCAGCCGGACGTTCTCGCGCGGCGAGGCGGCAAAGCCGTCGAGATGCGCCCGCACGCTGTAGTCGCCGGGCGGCAGTTCCCGGAGCGCGAACCGGCCGCTGGCATCGGTGAGGGTCATCGCCGAGGCGGCCCCGAGCGCCGATACCATCGCCCCGGCCAGGGGCCGGTTCTGCTCGTCCACGACCTGGCCACTGACGCCGGCCGGCTGGGCCACGGCCTGGGCCGCCCGCGGCTGCGCCCGCGCCACCGGCGCGACCGTCGTCACGCACAGCCCCGCTATTGCCGCCGCCGAGAGCAGACGCGTCCTCGGTCCCATGGCCATCTCCGTTCCGCTACGAGCCTACGACCCTGAACATCACGTCCCGCGACAGCGTGCGCCGCGAGAGCAGGTCGGTCACGGTAATCCCCAGCCGGTACTCCCCTGTCCCGAACGACGAGAGGAGGATGCCCTGGCCGGCCAGCATCGGCTGGCCAGCGCCTGGATCGAATTGCGGCCCCATCACCGCGGGCTTGAACCGCTGCGGGTTGGTGCGCGTCACGTAGCGCTCACCCGCCCGTGCCGGAGGATGGTCGCCCCCCGGATCCGCCTCCCCGGTGCCCTCCGGCTCGGAACGGAACAGGTGATAGTCCACCAGGATGTCGAACTCGCGCCCGGCCGTCACCGTCGGGTTGTAAATCAGGAACACGACAATGAGTTCGCGATCCCGGGTGAACGCGGCATCTTCCGCCGGGTGGACCTCGCTGTCGCCGATGACGTAGGGCCGCTCCAGGACCTCGTCGGCTGCGGGCGGGGCCCCGAGCGCATCGATGCGGTCGGCGACAATGACGCTGCTGGTCGCCAGCTCCCCCGACCAGAAGTCCGGCACGCTCAGCGGCTGCTTCAGGACCGCAGCCCTTGGACGCCCGCCGGCGGCCTCGGGATCCGCGCGCCGCTCGAGCAGCGCCACGTAGATGTCGTAATCCCCGGGCGGCACCGCGAAGCCCCGGGTGATCCGCAGCGTCCCGGCCGGCGCGCCCGGCAGCTCGACGGGAAAGACCAGATCGAACGGATACCGGATCTGCGCGTCGCGGGCCGCCGGCGGCCCGCCGC
>JAYTEJ010000591.1:0-7675 GCA_043735365.1 Acidobacteriota bacterium | reverse complement strand
ACACTGCCTGAACTGTTGAAAACACTCGTCGAGCAGGGAGGATCCGACCTCCATCTGACCACCAGCACGCCGCCGCAGGTGCGGATTCACGGCAAGCTGCAGACCCTCGACCTGCCGGTGCTCGGGCCGGCGGAGACCAAGGGGCTCGCCTACAGCGTCCTCACCGACGCCCAGAAGAAGCGGTTCGAGGAGTCGCTCGAGCTCGACTTCTCGTTCGGCATCCGCGGCCTGGCGCGGTTCCGCTGCAACGTCTTCAACCAGCGCGGCGCCGTCGCCGCCGTCTACCGGGTCATCCCCGAGACCATCAAGGGCTTTGCCGAGCTCGGGCTGCCGCCGGTGCTGGCGACGCTCGCCGACCGGCCGCGCGGCCTGGTGCTGGTCACCGGGCCGACCGGCAGCGGCAAGTCCACCACCTTGGCGGCAATGATCGACAAGATCAACACCGAGCGGCGGGAGCACATCCTGACGATCGAGGATCCGATCGAGTACATCCACCAGCACAAGGGCTGTCTGGTCAACCAGCGCGAGGTCCACAGCGACACCCACGGCTTCGCCACCGCGCTGCGTGCCGCGCTCCGCGAAGACCCGGACATCGTGCTCATCGGCGAGCTGCGCGACCTCGAGACCATCGAGTCGGCGCTGCGCATCGCCGAAACCGGGCACCTGACCTTCGCGACGCTGCACACCAATTCCGCGGCGCAGACCATCAACCGCGTCATCGACGTCTTCCCGGCCCACCAGCAGGGGCAGATCCGAACGCAGCTGTCGCTGGTCCTCGAAGGCATCGTCTGTCAGGCGCTGATGCCGCGGGCCGACGGCAAGGGCCGCGTCATCTCGCTCGAAGTGCTGATCCCCACGCCCGCGATCCGCAACCTGATCCGCGACGACAAGGTCCATCAGATCTATTCGACGATGCAGACCGGGCAGGAGAAGCTGGGGATGCAGACCATGAACCAGGCGCTGGCGACGCTCTACCAGAAGCGCCTCATTACCCTCGACACCGCGATGGGGGCGTCGTCGCTGCGCGACGAACTGGAGCAGATGATCAGCCGCGGCGCCGGCGTTGTCGCCGGGGCCGGCATGGCGCGGCCGGGTGCCGGCCTGCCGCCGCGTCCGCCGGTGCGGTGAGGCCCCTGAACGCTGAGAGCTGAGAACGAGATTATGCCTACATTCGCGTACTCCGGACGCACGCGCGCCGGACAGACGGTTTCGGGCGAGCACACGGCAGACTCCATGGATGCCGCGGTCGCCGCGCTCCGGCGCGACCAGATCATGGTGACGCGGATCGACGCCGCCAAGGCGCAGAAGGCGGCGGCCGAGGCGGCGAAGCCGAGCGGCCCGAAGGCCGGCAAAGGGGTGCCGTCGAAGAACCTGGCCATCTTCGTGCGGCAGTTCTCGGTCATGATCGACGCCGGCCTGCCGCTGGTGCAGTGTCTCGAGATCCTCGGCAAGCAGGAGCCGCACAAGAATTTCTCCGCCGTCATCCTCAAGACCCGGGAGGACGTCGAGTCTGGCGCGTCGCTCGCCGACGCCATGAAGAAGCATCCCAAGACGTTCGATCCGCTCTTCACCAACATGATTGCCGCCGGCGAAGCCGGCGGTATCCTCGACACCATTCTCAAGCGGCTCGCCGAGTACATCGAGAAGAGCGTCAAGCTCCAGGGTGACGTCAAGTCGGCGATGATCTATCCCGTGGCGGTCATCGTCATCGCCGGCATCGTCGTCACCGCGATTCTGTGGAAGGTCATTCCGACCTTCGCGTCGCTGTTTGCCGGCCTCGGCGCGCAGCTGCCGATGCCGACCCGGGTGGTGATCGCGCTCAGCGACTTCATCGTCGGCTGGGGCTGGCTGGTGGCGATCGCGATGGGGCTCGCGGGCTACGCGCTCAAGAGCTATTACGCGACCGAGGGGGGACGCGTCGTCATCGACCGGATTCTGCTGAAGCTGCCGATTCTCGGCAACATTCTCAAGAAGGTCGCGGTGGCGCGGTTCTGCCGGACGCTGTCGACGCTGCTGGCCTCGGGTGTTCCCATCCTCGACGGCCTCGACATCACCGCCCGCACCGCCGGCAACGCCGTCATCGAGGCGGCAGTGCAGACGACCCGGACCAGCATCGAGCGCGGCGAGACCATCTCGGCGCCGCTGCGTCAGACCAACGTCTTCCCGTCGATGGTGGTGCAGATGATCAACGTCGGCGAGACCACCGGCGCCCTCGATGCGATGCTGGCGAAGATTGCCGACTTCTACGAGGACGAGGTCGACACCGCGGTCGCCGGCCTGCTGACGCTGATGGAGCCGGTGATGATCGCCGTGCTCGGCGTCATCGTCGGCGGCATCGTCATCGCGATGTACCTGCCGATCTTCGATCTGATCAGCAAGCTGACGTAGACCTGAGTAGCGCCAGTTCCCAGTTCCCAGTTCCCAGTTTCCAGACTGTCACGCTACTGGCTACTGGCTGCTTCTGGCTACGGGTTACTGGTTACTGGCGACTGGCGACTGGTAACTCAGAATAGATATGGTTTCTCCTCTTCGTCGCAAGCTGTTGTGGCTGATTGCCGGCCGGGCCGCGGCGGTCACGCTGCTGCTCGGCTCGGCGATCCTGATCGAGCTCAGCTCGCCCGGCGTCCTGCCGATCGATCCGTTCTTCCTGATCATCGGGGTGACCTATGCCCTGGCGGTCGTCTACAGCCTGACGCTGGCCTCGGCGGAGCGCCACCGCTGGGTGATCGACATGCAGCTCGGGCTGGACGCGGCGATCGTCTCGGCGGTCGTCTATCTGAGCGGCGGCGTCGCCAGCTACTTCACGCCGCTCTATGCGCTGCCGATCATCGCCGCGAGCACCATTCAGTCGCGCCGCGGCGGGATCATGGTCGGGGTGCTGAGCTCGCTTCTCTATTCCGGGCTGGCGCTGGGACAGTATTACGGCCCCTACCTGCCGCCCGGCAGCGCCGGCTACATGCTGCCGCCGCTGCGGCTCGCCTGGTTCACCGTCGGCCTGAACGTGTTCGGTTTCGTCGCCGTGGCCGGGCTCAGCGGCTATCTGGCCGAAGGCCTGCGGCGCGCCGACGAGCGCCTGGCCGACGCCTCCAACCAGATTGCCGATCTGCAGGCCTTCAGCCAGCACGTCATCGACAGCCTGACGAGCGGTCTCGCGACCAGCGACATCGACGGCCAGCTGCTGACCTTCAACCGCGCCGCCGAGGCGATCACCGGCGTGCCGGCGGCCGACGCGGTGGCCCGGCCCGCCGCCGCGGTGCTGCAGCTGCCGGAGGAGTTCGGCGACCTGTTTGGCGCGCGGCAGGACCGCCCGCCCTTGCCTCGCGTCGATTTCGGCTTCGTGCGCAAGGACGGGCGGCGGCTTGAGCTCGGGCTGAGCACCGCGCCATTGATTACCCCGCGCGGCGAAACCGGCTTCCTGTTCACCTTCCAGGACGTCACCAACGTCCGTAAGCACGAGCGTGAAGCCAGGGCGCAGCAGCGGCTGGCCGCGGTGGGCGAAATGGCCGCCGGGATCGCCCATGAGATCCGCAACCCGCTGGCGTCGATGTCCGGCTCGATCCAGATCCTGCGCCAGGAACTGCCGCTGACCGAGGATCAGTCCCAGCTGATGGACATCGTACTGCGCGAGTCCGACCGGCTCAACGACACCATTCGCAGCTTCCTGGCCTACGCCCGGCCGCAACGACTGGCCGCCACCCGCGTCGATGTCCGCCAGGCGATCACCGAGACGGCGCGGCTGCTCGAGAACAACGCCGAGCTCAGCGCCGCCCACACCATCGCGGTGGACGTGCCGGCCGACGAGACCTGGTACGAGGCCGACGAGAGCCAGATCCGGCAAATCGTCTGGAACCTCGCCACCAACGCCGTCCGGGCGATGCCGGCGGGAGGGGAGCTGCGGCTGTCGGTGCGGCCGACGCCGAACGGAGACGGACGCCCGGGCGGGGTGACGATCCGGGTGGAGGACCAGGGAGTGGGCATGGACCAGGACGAGATTGACGGCATCTTCCAGCCGTTCCGCGGCGGTTTTGCCGGCGGCACCGGCCTCGGCCTCGCCATCGTCCATCGCATCGTCAGCGACTATGGCGGCGCTGTGCTCGTCGCATCGAAGCGCGGCGTCGGCACCCAGGTCGAGGTCACGCTGCCCTCCGCCGTCAGCGTACGCCCGGTATTGAGCTGAACATGACCATCGAGCTGCAGACAGACGAAGGCGTCGCGACCCGCCCGGGGCGGGTCCTGGTGGTGGACGACGAGCGATCGATGCGGGAGCTGCTCTCCATCGTGCTCAGGCGCGACGGCTACGAGGTGCTGGTGGCGGACGACGGCGCCGACGCGCTCGAGCTGCTCGGCAAGGAGCGCGTCGACATCCTGATCACCGACATCCGCATGCCCTCGATGAACGGCGTCGAGCTGCTGCGCGAAGCCAAGCGCATCGACCCCGACATCATCGCCATCGTCATGACCGCCTTCGCCTCGACGGACACGGCGGTCGAAGCGCTGCGCCTGGGGGCGGCCGACTACGTCAACAAGTCGCCGAGCGCCGCCAGCGAGCTGCGGCTGCGGGTCGGCCGCGAGCTGGAACGGAAGCGCCTGCAGCAGGAGAACCTGCTGCTCAAGAAGACGCTGAAGAGCTCGCACCAGTACACCAACATCGTCGGCAGCAGCGGCTCGATGCTTGCCGTGTTCCAGCTCGTCGACACCATCGCCCCGACCAGCAGCACGGTGCTGATCACCGGGGAGTCGGGCACCGGCAAGGAGCTGGTGGCGCGGGCGATCCATTTCAACTCGCTCAGGAAGGACCGTCCGTTCGTGGCGGTCAACTGCGGCGCCCTTTCGGAGACGCTGCTCGATTCCGAGCTCTTCGGTCACATGCGCGGCGCCTTCACCGGCGCCGACAGCAACAAGAAGGGGCTGATCGAAGTCGCCGAGAAGGGGACGATCTTTCTCGACGAAATCGGGGAAATGAGCCCGCTAGTTCAGATCAAGCTGCTGCGGGTGCTGCAGGAGCGCAAGTTCCGGCGTCTGGGCGGCACCGAGGAGATCGCCGCCGACATTCGGGTGCTGGCCGCCACCAATCGGGACCTCGTGAAGATGGTCGCCGACGGCGCCTTCCGCGAGGATCTGTTCTACCGGATCAACGTCATCCCGCTGCGGCTGCCGCCGCTGCGCGAGCGCCGGGACGACATCCCGTTCCTCGCCGAGCACTTCGTCGTCAAGTTCGCCGCCCAGATGGGCAAGGCGATTACCGGGATCTCGGGGGGGGCGCTGACGCGGCTCCGCGAGCACCAGTGGCCGGGCAACATCCGCGAGCTCGAGAACGCCATGGAGCGCGCGGTGGCGCTCGAGCAGTCCCCGACGATCCTGCCCGAAAGCCTCCCGGAGCAGCTCAACCTGCCGGTGGGAGCGGCGCCCGCCGTTTCCGGCCTCGCGCCGCAGGAAGGCATTCCCGACGGCGGCTTCGACCTCGAGCGCCACGTCCAGCACATCGAGCGGGAATATATCGCTGAGGCGCTGCGGCAGTCCGGAGGGGTCAAGGTGAAAGCCGCCGACCTGCTGGGTATGAGCTTTCGCTCGTTCCGCTACTACACCAAGAAATACAACCTGAAGTAGGGTGACAATTCCTCGCAGCCTGGGTTGACAGAATTTGGCGTGATGACAAAAAATGTCAGGCGTCCCGGAGCGCGGCGGACGTTGCTCAAGGCCTGTTAAAGTGTTGCGTAGCAAATATTTGCGTTGATTCAAGACTGCCGAAGTTGACGCGGCACCCAGCTTGCTGTTGTTGGGATTACTCGGCTGGGAATATATCAGAACCCGACCAACCGAGAGCTGATCCAGTCGAAACCAATTAGGAGTGAGTGACATGAAAGTTCGCAACCAGAAGGGCTTCACGCTGATCGAATTGCTGATCGTCGTGGCCATCATCGGCATCATCGCGGCGATCGCGATTCCCGGTCTGCTCCGCGCCCGCATGTCGGGTAACGAGGCCTCGGCGATCGGCTCGATGCGCGCCATCAACAGCGCCGAGTCGACCTACTCGTCGAGCTGCGCGAGCGGCGGCTACGCCCAGAGCCTCGCCGACCTGGCGCTGGCGCCGACCGGCAGCAGCGCCGGCTTCATCAGCCCCGACCTCAACGTGAATGCCGTCGTCAAGAGCGGCTATATCGTCAATGCGGGCCCCGGTCTGCTGACGACCGTCGTCGTGGCAGCGGCGGGGACCTGCAACGCCTCGGCGGCGGCGGCCATTGCTTCGTATTTCGCCGAAGCGCATCCATCGGCGGTCGGGTCGACCGGCCAGCGCTCGTTCGGCACCGACCAGCGCGCGACGATCTTCCAGGACAACACCGGCGCGACGTTCACGGCGGCGCTGGTCAACACGGCGACGAAACCAGTTCAGTAACGCCCGTTCGGGCATAATGAAGGTGGGGTCCGAAGGGGATCCCACCTTTTGTTTTGTTGACCACCACTCCGGCTGCCCGCGACAGGGGCTTCACGCTCATCGAGCTGCTGATTGTCGTGGCGATCATAGCGATCCTGGCCTCGATCAGCATGGGCATCTACCTTCACGCGCGCGTTCAGGGGAACGAGGCCTCAGCCGTGACCACGCTCGGCGCCGTCAACCAGGCGCAGTTCGCGTTCGCCCAGGCCTGCGGCCGGCAGCACTACGCGGCCACGCTCGCCAGCCTGGCGGTGCCGCTTCCCGCCACCGGCGCGGCGTTCCTCGGCCCCGACCTTGCCGCGGACCCGCTCGAGAAATCCGGCTATCGGTTCGTGCTGGGGGGGACACCGCTCAGCCTGGAGGATCAGTCCTGCCTCGGCCAGCCGCTGCTGCAGGGCTATCAACTGACCGCGGACCCGCTTCGCCCGGGGATTTCGGGGCGGCGGTTCTTTGCCACCAACACCGACCGGGCCATCTTCGCGGACGAGGCCAGCTTTGCCGGCCACATGCCGCAGACGGGACCGCCGCCGCACGGCGGCGAGCTGAAATAGACGCATCGGGGGAGCGTGCTTGACCGTCGGTCCCCCGCGCGGTACAACTGAGCCTCAAGCCATGACCAGCAAGAGCCGGATGCTTCTCCTTGTTTCGGCCGCCTTCGGCCTCGCGGCGGCATCGGCATCGACCGTGGTGCACTACCGGCTTCTGACCAACCCCGGCTACACCAGCTTCTGCGACGTCAACGCCACCGTCAGCTGCACCCAGGCCTATCTGAGTCGGTACGGCAGCCTCTTCGGTGTGCCGGTGGCGCTCTTCGGCGTGCTCTTCTTCCTGCTGGTGCTGCTGCTCGTCGGTCTCGGTGGCAGGCAGGCGTCGAGTGTCCGCGACTCGGTCCCGGCCTACGTGTTCGCGCTCTCCACCGTGGCGCTCGCCTTTTCGCTCTATCTCGCCTGGGCGTCCTACATTCAGCTGAAGACCTTCTGCATGCTCTGCGCGGCAACCTACGCCTCGGTGATTGCGCTGTTCATCATTTCCGGTGGAGCCTCGACCGTTCCCATGACCACACTGCCTCGCCGCGCCCCGCGCGATATCCGTCATCTGTTCTCCAGCCCGCTGGCGCTGGTCCTGGCGCTGCTGTATCTCGTCGGCGCCGGCACGGTCATCGCCTATTTCCCGGGCGAACCGGTCCGCGCCCAGGCGGCCGCGCCGATGACCGCGCTGACCGACCAGCAGCACGCCGAGCTC
>JAYTEJ010000590.1:0-3271 GCA_043735365.1 Acidobacteriota bacterium | reverse complement strand
GCAGGCGTCACTATAGTTCGTTCGCCGATTACGATCTTGAGGCCCTGCCGCACCGCCTGCCGGACGTCGTCTTCGCAGACGAACTCGGCTGTTTTCTGGACAGCCGGCGTGGGTTTCGTGGCCGGGAATGCCTGGGGCGGCTGGGGCTCCTCGACCGGCCGCACCGGCGCCGCGGCCGGCGCCGGAGGCGCGACCGCCGGCTCCCCCGGAACGGTGTAGCCGCGCGACGCCAGGAACGCATCGATCCGTCGCGCCAGCGGGGCCGCCGGGATTCCGCCCGGGAGCCTGGGCGCGGGCGGCGCCTTCGGCAGCGGCGGGCCGGCGTTGGCTGCCGCGCCCCGGTGAACCGGGACCGGGTTGGTCTCGTACGCCAGGCGCTTGATGTTGAGCAGATGGCGCGGCGAGATGTTGTCGGACGTGATGTTGCCGCCGTAGCCGCCGCAGCCGAGCGTCATCGACGGGTCGAGGCCGGTCGTCAGCCCAATCGACCCCAGCGTCGTCGGCGAGTTGACCACGATCCGGAACGCCGGCTTCTTCAGCCCGAACTGGAGAATGATGTCGTCGTTGCGCGAGTGGATCGACATGGTGTGGCCCATGCCGCCGTAGCGCAGGATCTGCTTGCAGCGCTCGCAGCCTTCCCGCCAGTCCTGCACCACGTAGAAGGACAGCACCGGGCAGAGCTTCTCGATCGAGAGAGGAAAATCGCGCCCCACCCCGGCAAGCTCGGCAATCAGTACCCGCGTGGACGTGGGGACGCTGATCCCGGCCTGGGCGGCGATATAGGTGGCGGGCCGCCCGACCAGCGCCGGGTTGGGCAGCCGCTGCGGCGTCACCAGGATGCGGCCGAGCGCTTCGATTTCCCCCGCCGACAGGAAATGCCCGCCGAGCGCGGCAAACTGGCGCTTGACCTCGCCGACCAGTCCGGCATCGCAGACGACCGAGTTCTCCGACGAGCACAACACGCCGTTGTCGAAGGTCTTGCCGGTGACGATGTCGCGGACCGCCTTGGGGACGTCGGCGCTCGATTCGATGTAGGCGGGGGCGTTGCCGGGGCCGACGCCGTAGGCCGGCTTGCCGGCGCTATAGGCGGCGCGGACCAGGCCCATGCCGCCGGTCGCCAGGATGACCGCGGTTTCCCGCGCCTTCATCAGTTCCTGGGTCCCCTCGAGAGTCACCGTCGTCATCCAGTTGATCGACCCGTCTGGCGCGCCGGCGCGGCCGGCCGCCTCCTCCATAATCTCGGCGACCCGGGTGATGCAGCGCGCCGCCGACGGGTGGGGGCTGATGACGATGGGGCAGCGCGCCTTCATCGCGATGAGGATTTTGTAGATGGCGGTGGAGGTCGGGTTGGTGGAGGGGACGATGGCCGCGACCACCCCGAATGGCTCGGCGATCTCGATGACCTTGCGATCCTCGATCCGTCGCACCACCCCGACGGTCTTCATCGGCCGGATGAATTGGTAGATTTTTTCGGAGGCGAAGAGGTTCTTCTGGACCTTGTCGGCCACGTTGCCGTAGCCGGTTTCCTCGTGGGCGAGCCGGGCGAGCGCCTCGGCCTGCGGCGTGACGGCAGCGGCCATCGCGTCGACAATCGCGTCGATCTGGGCCTGCGACAGTTCGGCGAGGACCGGCGCCGCGGCTTTCGCGCGGCGAACGAGGGTGCGGGCTTCGCCGATCGACGACAGGTCGCGATCGGTCTGGGCCGGGGGCTGAGCCATGCGTGACCGACGGGAGGATTAGGCCTTCGTCTCTTTCGGTTTGGGGAGGATCTTCTCGACCTCGGCGTGCGGGCGTGGAATGACGTGAACCGAGACCAGCTCGCCGACCCGGCGCGCGGCGGCGGCGCCGGCGTCGGTGGCGGCCTTGACGGCGCCGACATCGCCGCGGACCATTACCGTGACGAACCCGGCGCCGATGTATTCCTTGCCGACCAGGACGACGTTCGCCGCCTTGACCATGGCGTCGGCCGCTTCAATCGCGCCGATCAGCCCCTTCGTTTCGACCATCCCCAACGCTTCGAGCATTCTGGTGACCCTCTTGAACGCTTGCACGCTAACATATTGCAGTAGCGCGAACAACTGCGGTACCATCTTGCACTCGCGAGATCAGCCGTGGACGGGATGATGTTCTTGATGCGCAGACGTGTTTCGATGTCGATGTGTGCGGCGGCGCTGGCCGCCCTGGCCCTGCTGCCCGCGTGCCGCCGCAAGGCGCCCGAGGAGCCGCCCGTCGCCACCCCCGCGGTCACCTTCCAGCACGACAAGGTGGCGATCGGGAGCCCGGCGAAAATCACCTATAAGTTCACCGTCGCCCAGAATGCGCCCGAGTTGATCAAAGGGGTGGACTACTGGGTGTTCTCCCACGTCCTCGACCCGACTGGCGAGCAGCTGTGGACCGATGACCACGCGCCCGTGCCGCCGACCTCGACCTGGACGCCTGGCCAGACGGTTGAGTACACGCGCACCGTGTTCGTGCCCAACTATCCCTACATCGGCGAGGCGGTGGTGCGCGTCGGCCTTTACGACCGTTCGTCGGGCCGCCGCCTGGCGTTGACGGGGACCGAGGCCAGCCGCCGGGAATACGTCACCGCGAAGTTCCAGCTGCTGCCGCAGTCCGAGAACATCTTCCTGATTTACAAGGACGGCTGGCATCCGGCCGAAGTTGCGCCCGACAACGCCATGCTCGAGTGGCAGTGGACCAAGAAGACGGCGACGATTTCGCTCCGCAACCCGCGGAAGGACTGCCTCTTCTACCTGGACTGGGATGCCCGGGTGGATCTGTTCACGCCGCCGCAGCAAGTCTCGCTCGCGGTCAACGGTCAGCCGATTGGGACCTTTTCGGCCGACAGCCGCGACCGGAAGATGCTGACGTTCCCGATCGCTGCCGCCCAGCTGGGCACGGCGGACATGGCGGAGATCGTCCTGACGGTGGACAAGACCTTTGCGCCCGGCGGCGGCGACCCGCGCGAGCTCGGCATCCGCGTCTTCCACGCATTCGTCGAGCCTAAGTAGCCGCCGGCCTTCGGAGTCGCACCCGCATACACCTCAGCAGGCGGTTTCGACCTCCCCGGAAACCTCAACTGTAGCGATTCTGGACAGAGGCGCCTGTCCGGTGGTAGGATGCCTTCTTCAATGAAGGTCCAGACTCCTATTCTTCTGTCGCTCGTCGGGATGGCGCTCGCGGTCGCGCCGTCTCCGGCGTCCGCCGAGATCGTCTTCCTTACTTCAGGGCGCACCCTGTCGGTGAAGAGCCACAAGACGACGGGGGATTC
>JAYTEJ010000589.1:0-2565 GCA_043735365.1 Acidobacteriota bacterium | reverse complement strand
GTGTGGGGGTCGCCGTAGTCGCCGCGGATGTACTTGAGCTGGCCGAGCAGCGTCTTGGTGGCGGCATCGCTGGCATCGCCGTGCTCGGCGACGCTGTCGCGAGCCCTGGCCTGGAACTCTTCCTGGCTCCAGTCGGACCGGGCAACGCCAATCACCGGCACCTTCAGGCGGCCGTGCCGGGCCATCGAGTGGAGCGCGGGGAAGATCTTCTTGTAGACGAGGTCTCCGGTCGCGCCGAAGAACACGAGAGCATCGGAACGCGCGGTGGTGTCTCCCATCCCCAAAGTTTAGACGCATTTCCGTCCGCGAGATAAACTGGCCCCGGGCCGCGGCGGCATGGCGGGCCAGGAGGACTGAGCATGGACAGACGGGCATTCGTGTCGGCGGCGCTGGCGGCTGGAGGGGCGTTTCTGCCGGCGGCAGCGCTTGCCGCCCAGGGAGCGGGGAGCGGCGCCGGGCGCCCCTCCGACACGGCGCCGACCTACTACGAGCTGCGCCGCTACCGCATGCGCAGGGGCCCGGGCCAGCAGGTCGTGGACGCCTACCTGCGGGAGGCCGCGCTGCCCGCATGGCAGCGGGCGGGCGCCGGACCGATTGGCGTCTTCAGCCTGATGATCGGCCCCGAGAGCCCGACTTTCTTCGTCGTGATTCCGCACAAGGACATGGCCGCCGTGGCGTCGCTGACCGGGAAGCTCGCCGCCGACGCCGACTACCAGAAGGCCGCCGCCGCGTATCTGAACGCCGCCGCCACCGAGCCCGCCTTCGTTCGCATCGAGAGCTCGGTGGCCCGGGCGTTCGACGCGATGCCGCATCCGGAGCTGCCGTTCGGCGAGGGGGAGGCCGGCCGGCGGCCGCGCATCTTCGAGCTGCGGATCTACGAGAGCCACAGCGAGAAGGCGGCGAAGAAGAAAATCGAGATGTTCAACACCGCCGAGATCGCCATCTTCCGACGCGCCGGGATGCACCCGGTGTTCTTCGGCGAAACCATCGTCGGTCCGAACATGCCGAACCTGACCTACATGCTCGCCTACGAGGACATGGCGGCGCACGATCGCCAGTGGAGCGCCTTCTCCGCCGATCCGGAGTGGAAGAAACTCTCGACGACCCCCGGGTTCACCGACCCGGAGATCGTCTCGAATATCAGCAACTCTTACTGGCGCCCGACCGCGTACTCGCAGATCTAGTGCTTCTTCGCGAGCGCCGCCTGCAGCTGCTTCGCATGCTCGAGGTGCGACACGAAGGCCGGGCGGACCTTGACGAGCAGCGCCTTCAGCTCCGCGTTGCTGGCCGAGGGAATCAGGGTCTTGTCGATCGCGTCGAGGACCTGCTGATGGTAGGCCAGCTCGTGATCGACGTAGGCCTTGTCGAACGCCGCGCCCTTGAGCCCCTTGAGCGCGGCGACATTCTCAGCCCCGCCGGCCTTCAGGCTGCGGCTGGTGTCGTTGTCTTCGGGGGTGACTTTCAGTCTGGTGGCCAGCTCCACGGCCGACTTGTTCACCCCGGTGTGAGCCTCGACCATCAGCCGCCCGAACGCCTTGACGTCGGGATTCTTTGACGTCGCCTCGGCGAGCTTGCCGGCGTCGATGTCCACCTGATTGGCGGTGACGACGATGGACGCAATGCGGGCGTCGTTGATGCCCTGGGCGTGGAGCCCGGCGGAGCCGAGCGCCATCGCCGCGACCGCAGCAAATGTTGAAATCTTCACGTCGCAATCCTCCTGACACGAGAGCGGGGCGGGACGCCGGTCCGTCATGGACCGGGTCGGCGCCTCTCGAGGATTGGATGCCCGCCGGCAGCGCGGCGTTCCCGATCAGGCGGACGGCTCGTCGTCCGGCATTGCCGCCCATCGTGCCATGACGGTTGCGACGATGCGATCGCAGCGCTCGCCGGCGAAGCCGAAGACGTTGAGGGTGGCGGGATCGAGGTCGCGGGCCAGCGAGTCGCGCAGCAGCGCGCGCGCCCGGAAGAGGCGGCTGCGCACCGTGGCAGGAGGCAGCGACAGGCTGTCGGCTGTTTCCTGGACCGAAAGGTCTTCGATCTCGCGCAGCACGAACACGGTCCGGAACGACAGCGGCAGCTCGTCGATGCGCCGTTCGATCAGCGCCCGCAGCTCGGCGCGCAGCATCGCGTCCGGGGCCGGTTCAGCCGACGTGTCTGGCAAGGCGGCCTCCTCCTGTCCGAGTTCGCCGCTGGTTTTCCCGCCGGACGGCCGGAAGGGTAGTACGACGCGCTCCCGTTTCTGCTTCCGGAGGCGCATCAGCGCCTGGTTGGCGACGATCCGCGTCAGCCAGGTGCCGAGCGCGGCCTCGCCTCGAAACCCGCTCATGTGCCGGAACGCGTCGAGATAGCCGTCCTGGACCGCATCCTCGGCGTCGCGGTCGTTCCGGAGGATGGTGCGGGCGACGCGGAACAGCCGGGTGTTGTAGCGGCGCATCAGCGCCTCGAAGGCGGCGTTGTCGCGCCGCAGCACGCCGGCGACGAGATCCGAGTCGGGCGCAGCGGCCCCGTAGGCGAGAGCGGGCGTAGGGTGGCTCGACACTGTTGTACGATTGGATGCTCCAGACA
>JAYTEJ010000588.1:0-2000 GCA_043735365.1 Acidobacteriota bacterium | reverse complement strand
TGGATGTCCTGGAGCGGCGTCTGCAGATCGTAGCGGAGGCCGGCGTTGATCGTCAGCGACGGCGTGACGCGCCAATCGTCCTGGACGAAGGCATCGTAGGTCATCTGGCGCATGTTCATCGACGGCGTCCCCGCCTGACGCTGCGCGAGTGCCGGCGTACCCAACAAAAAGCTCGCGAGGGGATCGCCGGTACCGTCGGCCAGCGAGGTACGGCTCGTAATCGGCGACGTGAACTGGAAGTAGCCGCGGTTCTGGAAGAACCCGAGCATGTCCCACACGAAGCGCCTGGCGTCCCCGCCGAAGCGGATCGAGTGCCTGCCGGCGCTCCATGTCAGCCGCTCCCCCACCTGGAAGTTGTTGTTCCAGTAGCGGCACGGCGTGCACAGCAGCGAGTCGCCGATCGGGTCGTACCCCTGAATGTCGAACCGCGGCAGCCCGTAGGCGTCGCTGCCGCCGTAGCCGACGCCGGGGATCCCGAGCTCGGTCACGAGGTCGGCGCCGTTCGCGGTTTCGCCGAACCGGTGCAGCCGCATGCGCGCAAAGCCGAACCGCGTCTCGGTGACCAGCCGGTTCGACACCGGACTCACCAGGCTGACACTGAGGTTCTGCACGCGGTTGTCGTGGAAGGCGCCGAACCCCGGCAGGTTCTCGGGCGTGAAGCCGTTCTCGTCGCTCAGGCTGTACCGCGCGAACAGCGAGGTGCCGTGCGCCCACGACCGGTCGACCCGGAGGTTGAAGGCGTCGTTGTTCAGTTGCTGCGCGCGGGTGTCGAGATAATTGTCCGTCGGGTCGTCACGGTTCGGCTGCACCACGTACTTCTGGAGGACCTGCAGCGCGACCGGGTTGATCCGGTCGAGCGGGATACGATTCCCTTGGAACTGGGTGCGGACGAACTGCGGATTGGCCGCCGTAATCGGCAGCGCCGGATTGAACGCCGGGTTCGCCTGCGTCGACCGCGGATCGTAGATCGGCCGGCCGCCGCTGAAGTCTCCAAGCCGCGCCGCCGTCCCCGGGACGAACATGATGTTCGACACGTGCTGTGTCGTCCGAAGCCCCTCGTATCCGCCGAAGAAAAAGTAGCGCCCGCCGGCGGGACCACCGAGCGTGGCGCCGAACTGGTGCTGCGAGAACGGAGGCAGCTTTCCAGGGTTCGTGAACTCGGGCGAGTCGAACCGGCTGTTGCGCGCGTATTCGTACAGCGACCCCTTGAAATCGAAAGTGCCCGACCGGGTGACGACGTTGATCTGCCCGGTGCCGGCGCCAAGCTCCGCCGTATAGGTACCGGTCTGGATCTGGAACTCGCGGATCGCATCGGGCGGCGGACTGATGACGAACGTGTTGAAGCTGGGATCCGTGTTGACGGTGCCGTCGAGCAGGTAAACGTTGGAATTGGGGCGCGCCCCGGCAATCGTGATGGCGGAGTTCTGGCCCGGGCGCCAGTAGAGCGGGCTCATATCCCCCATCTGCGCCCCGTGGCTGGTGTGCGCGCCCGGGACGAGCAGCGCCAGATCGAGGAACTGCCGGCCGTTCAACGGCAGCTCCGCCACCTGCTGCCGGTCGATGACCTCCCCCACGGCTGCGTCGGTCAGGTGCAGCAGCGGCACCGTCTGGACGACATCGATCTGCTGCGAGAGTCCGGCCGCGGCGAGCTGCACGTCGGCGCGGACCCGCTGATTCACCTCGAGCCGGACCTGCCGTTCGTGCCGCTCGAAGCCCGGCAGCGCGACCGTCAGCCGATAGTCGCCCGGCAGGAGGCCGGGCAGATCGAACCCGCCGTCAGCGCCCGTCGTCACGGTGCGCGTCAGGCTGGTTTCGGTCCCCGTCAGCAGCACCACGGCGCCAGGCGCGGGGAGACCCTGAGGATCGCGCACCACCCCGGACACGGCGGCCGTGCTCCCCTGGGCGAACAGGAGGCGGGGCAGCAGAACAATCGCGAGCAGGCAGGCGCCGGGCGACGGACGGCGGTGGACCATGAGCTCTCCTGAGTGAAGCAGTCGTGG
>JAYTEJ010000587.1:0-3036 GCA_043735365.1 Acidobacteriota bacterium | reverse complement strand
GGGCCGCCTCGCTCATCCGCCAGGCGTGGCGGTCGAGGACGGCGGCGATGTAGTCGCGCTCGAAACGGCGGCGGGCCTCGCGCAGGCTGGCGGTCAGGTCCCAGCGGGTAAAGGCGCCGTCAACGGGCACGTGGGCGAGGACGTCCTCCTGGGTGACGACCGGGCCGGCGTCGGCGAGGACGCGCTCCAGGAAGGCGGCGAGCTCGTCGAGGTTCCGCGGCCACGGCAGCGCCGCCAGCACGGTGACGGCCGGCTGCGTGAACGTCCGGCCGCGGTCCCCCCGGTCCTGCAGCAGCCGCTCGATGATGGCGCCGACATCCTCCGGCCGCTGCCGCAACGGCGGGAGGGTGATGCCCCCGGGCGCGAAGCGCCGCAGCAGGTCCGGCCGGAAGGCCCCGTCGCGCACTTCCGCGTCCAGATCGCGGGCGGTCGAGGCGACGAGGCGGAACGGCAGCGCCACCGGGTGCGGGCGCGAGCCGACCCGGGCCTCGCCGTCGCGGAGGAGCCGCGCCAGCCGCCGCTGCGCCGACGCCGCCAGCTCCTCGATGTTCTCGAGCACGAGCGTGCCGGTCCCGGCCTCGATCAGCGCCGCGCCGCGGCCGAGCGGCTGCAGATCCGAGCTGCCCGCGTCCGCCGCCGCGGTCCCGAACAGGCGCCGCGCCATCTCGCTGGCCTCCGCGGCGGCACAGTCGAGCGCCACCAGCGGCGCACGAGAGCGGGCGCAGTCATGGAGATACGTCGCCACCGCGTCGGCGCCGCAGCCGGGTTCGGCCACCAGCAGGATTGGCGCGGCAGTGCCGGCGGCACGATCGAGCGCCTGGCGCGCCCGCCGGACCGCGGTCGACTCGCCGAGCAAGGCGAGCGGCAGGGCGGCGCGCGCGGCGGCGCGGGGCGGTGCAGGTCTGGAGGTTGATGACATCGGCATCGACGACGGCTTCGCCCTGTGGGTCACACGGCCCATGGCCGGCGCGAGGGGCGCCGGGGCGAGTAGCAGATCTAGGGAGTGCGGCTATTGTGGCAGGTTCACGGCGCTGTGTCAAGAATGACACGTGAGTGCATCCTGGCGGACACAAGAGCTTCAGTAGCGCGCCAGCCGCACCGCGGCGCGCTCGATCTCGTCCTCGCCGGGCAGGAAGATTTCCTCGAGCGGCGGCGAGTACGGGACCGGCGTGTCGAGCGCGCCGATCACCCGGACCGGGGCGTCGAGCCACTCGAACGCTTCTTCCTGGATGAGCGCCGCGATGCTCTCGCCGATGCCGCCGGTGCGCGAGTCCTCGTGCACCACCAGGACGCGATGGCAGTGGCGGGCCACCGCCAGCACCGCGTCGCGGTCGAGCGGCGACAGCGTCCGCAGATCGAGCACCGCGGCCTCGAGGCCGGCGGCGGCGAGGCGGTCGGCGACGCGCATCGCGACGTGCACGTAGGCGCCGTAGGAGATGATCGCGAGATCGGCGCCCACCCGCCGCAGCGCCGCCCTGCCGATCGGCACCGGCGCGCCGGCGTCCGCGGTGGTCAGTTGCCGGATCCGCGGATCGCGGTAGAGCGCGATGTGCTCGTAGAAGAGCACCGGATCGGGATCGGCGACGGCGCTGGCCAGCAGCGCGCGGGCATCGCCGGGGGTCGAGGGCGCGACGATCTTCAGGCCCGGGGTGCGGTAGAACCAGGCCTCGGTGTTCTGGCTGTGATACGGGCCGGCGTGCCGCAGCCCGCCCCAGGGCATCCGCACCACCATTGGGACGCTGCCGCCCCAGCGGTAGCGGATCTTGGCGGCGTTGTTGACCAGTTGATTGAAGCCGGTGGCGACGAAGTCGTTGAACTGGATCTCGCCGATCGGGCGCTGGCCGGCGAGCGCCGCGCCGACGCAGACGCCGAGCACTCCGCCCTCGGCAAGCGGCGCATTGAGGATGCGGTCGCCGAACTCCTCGAGCAGCGGCCGCAGCAGCAGGAAGGCATTCCCGTACCGCCCGCCGACATCCTCGCCGAAGATGAAAACGCCGGGATCCCCCTGCAGCGCGTCGCGCAGGCCGAGCGTGATCGCCTCGAGGAAGGTGTGTCCCGTCCGCTCGAAGGGGGCGAACGGCTCCAGCGGGGGCAGGGACCCGGTGCCCGGCGCCGGGTCGTCGAGCGGATCGCGACGGGTCCGCGGCGGCTCCCCCGCCAGCACGCCGGTGCCCGCCGCTGCGGGCTCGGGCCAGGGGGCGGCAACGACGCGGGCGGCTTCGGCCTCGACCAGGGCAGCGGCGGCGGCCTTCAGCGACTCGAGCGCGCCAGGCGCCAGCACCCCCTCGGCTTCGAGTCGCGCGGCGTAGGCGGGCACTGGATCGCGCGCCGCCCAGAAGCGATAGAGCGCGGCGTCCGCGTAGCCGGCGGCCGCGGACGGGTAGTCCCACGACGGCGCGGGGTCGCGCCCGAGATACAGCATGTCGTCGTGGTGCGCATGGCCGCACATGCGCATCGCGACCAGTTCGATGAGCGCCGGGCCGAGGCCGGCGCGGGCGCGCTCCACCGCCCAGGCGAAGGCCGCGGCGATGTCGTCGGGATCGGTGCCGTCGATGGTGATGCCCGGGATGCCGTAGCCAGCCGCCTTGTCGGCGAACACCCGCACCGCGGACTGCTCGCGCACCGGCGTCGAGAGCGCCGTCTGGTTGTTCTGCACGCAGAACACCGACGGCAGCCGCCGCGCCGCGCACAGGTTGATGGCTTCATGCCATTCGCCGAGCGACGACCCGCCTTCACCGATGAACGACAGCGCCACCCGGCCGAGGCCCTCCCGCGCGAAGGCCAGCGCCATCCCGGCGATCGTCAGGCTGCCGCTGGCGAGCGGCGCCGACGCCGGCAGGATGCCGCGCGCCAGATCGCCGAAGTGCAGGTCCTTGCCCGCCATCGGCGATCCGGCCTTGGCCATCTGCGCCGACAGCACCCCGCGAATGGTGTCGCCATCGGGCGCCATCGCCAGCGCCACTCCCAGATCCCGGATCAGCGGCGCGACGACGTCGCCGCGCCAGCGGCCGTGGTCGCTGAAGGCGGTTCCGCGCC
>JAYTEJ010000586.1:0-3225 GCA_043735365.1 Acidobacteriota bacterium | reverse complement strand
AGTCCGGCGTCCACGCCACCATTGCCGGCGTGCTCCTGGCCTTCACGATCCCGACGAGGACGCGGATCAACGCCACCGAGTTCTCGACTCAGGCGCGCGACCTGCTCGACCATTTCGAACGGACCGAGACTGGCGATCTGCTGGTGCTGACCAGCAAGGGACAGCAGGACGCCATCGTCGGCCTCGAGCGCGCCAGCGAGGCGGTCACGGCGCCGCTGCTCAGGCTGGAGCACGCGCTGCACGGTTTTTCGGCCTACGTCGTGATGCCGCTGTTCGCCTTCTCGAACGCCGGTGTTCATCTCGGCGGCGCGGCGCCGGACGGCGTCACCCTGGCGGTGTTTCTCGGGCTCACCATCGGCAAGCCGCTGGGCATTACCGGCGCGGCGGTGGCGGCGGTGAGACTGCGGCTGGCGTCGCTGCCGGCAGGTGTGACCTGGCCGCTGCTCCATGGCTGCGCCTGGCTGGGTGGCATCGGCTTCACCATGTCGCTGTTCATCGCCGGCCTGGCGTTCCCGGGATCGGCGCTGCTCGACTCCGCAAAGGTCGGCATCCTCGCCGGCTCCGTCTCGGCGGCGGTCGCGGGCGCGGTAATCATCCGGCGGAGCACACCCGTCGCGGCGTGAGCCGGCGCCGCAGCCCGCGCGGTCACCCGCGCCCGACGCCTCTCAGCCGCAACGCCTGCAGGGCGGCGCGATGGAGCGCGTCGATCTGTGAGCGGTCAGGTTCGTAGGGAGACCCCCTGCGGGCGCGATCCGCCAGCACATGGCATGCCGGATCAGCGCCTGGCGGTCCTCTTCACGGTGCGTGCATGCGGCCAGGTCCCTCACCGCTCCCAGCAGCCGGCCCATCACCGGTAGGCACGATGCTAGGTTTTGCGGCGCGACCGGCGGCGTGGGGACTTTGTACCGGCTGGCGTCGGATTGGTAGCGGGACGGCCGACGGATCGTTCGTCTCTGAGCGCCTTCTTCACCTTGACGGCTAGCTCCTGCGCCTCTTTCGTCGCGTCCGTCAGATCGGATAAGAGCCGATCGACCTTCTCTTCTTTAGGCTCATCGGACATCCCCTCATGGTGTCTGCCCTACATACTCCGGTCAATGAAAATCGTAAGCTCTGCGACGGGTTCAGGAGCCCGGCGATCGCCTCGACCCGTCGAGTGGCTCTCCGCGGACAGTGATGGGTCGATTCGTCAAGCAGTGGTCCGGCTCGGCCGCCAAGGCGGTCTGCTCTTGTCACGGCCGTGTCAAAACCAGCATCCTTGAACATGCACGCACTCGCGGTCATTCCCGGACAGGCCGATTCACTGGAGCTGATCGATACGCAGGAGCCGCCCGGCGGCGACGGCGCCGTGCTGGTGCGCACCATGGCGATCGGCATCTGCGGCACGGACGCGGAGATCGCGGCCGGGAAATATGGATGGGCTCCGCCAGGGCGCGAGCGCCTCATCATCGGCCACGAATCCATCGGCCGGGTGCTCGAGGCACCCGCGGGCTCCGGCTTCGCCGCGGACGATCTCGTCGTCGGCATCGTCCGGCGCCCCGACCCGGTGCCCTGCGCCTACTGCGCCGTCGGCGAATGGGACATGTGCCGCAACGGCCAGTACACCGAGCGCGGGATCAAGGAACGCGACGGCTACGGCTCGGAGCGCTACCGGATCGAGCCGGCGTTCGCGGTCAAGGTCGATCCACGGCTCGGCGCCCTCGGCGTGCTCCTCGAACCGGCCAGCGTCGTCGCCAAGGCCTGGGACCACGCGGAGCGGATCGGCGGGCGTTCCGCGGCCTGGGTCCCGCGTACGGTGCTGGTCACGGGGGCGGGCCCCATCGGCCTGCTGGCGGCGCTGATGGGGCGGCAGCGAGGCCTCGATGTCCACATTTTCGACCGCGTCGCCGATGGCGCCAAGCCCCGGCTGGCGCGGGATCTCGGCGCGACCTACCATGGAGGCGCCCTGGACATCATCGACTCGCTGGCGCCCGACATCATCCTCGAGTGCACCGGGGCGACGCCGGTGATCGAGGACGTCGTCAGCCGCAGCGCGCCGTCCGGCATCGTCTGCCTCGCTGGCGTCTCTTCCGGCGGGCATAGCATCAATCTGGACCTGGGGGAGATCAACCGGCGCATGGTGCTTGAAAACGACGTCATCTTCGGCTCGGTGAACGCCAACCGCACTCACTACGAAGCCGCCGCGCGGTCGCTGGCGGAGGCGGACCGCGGCTGGCTGGATCGGTTGATCAGCCGCCGCGTCCGCCTGGACGACTGGCGGGACGCCTTCGTCCGCCAGCCGGACGACGTCAAGGTGATTGTCGAGTTCGAGCCGGCGGCATGAGCACGCCGCTCGAGGATTACGCCCTGATCGGCGACTGCGAGACCGCCGCGCTGGTCTCCCGCCGCGGCTCGATCGACTGGCTGTGCTGGCCGCGGTTCGACTCCGGCGCCTGCTTTGCCGCGCTCCTCGGCACACCCGACCACGGCCGCTGGCTGCTCGAAGCGTCCGACCCGGACGCCCGCGTCACGCGGACCTATCGCGGCGACACCCTCATTCTCGAGACCCGGGTGGAGACGGCGGCCGGCGCCGTCACCGTCCTCGACTTCATGCCCCCCCGCGGCCGCAACTCCGACATCGTCCGGCTGGTGCGCGGCGACCGCGGCCGGGTGGCGATGCGGTCGGAGCTGGTGCTGCGCTTCGACTACGGGCACAGCGTCCCCTGGGTGACACGCATGGACGACGGCACCATCCGCGCGATTGCCGGACCGGACATGATCACCTTGCGCTCGCCCGTGCCGCAGCGAGGCGAGGGCCTGACGACGCAGTGTGAGTTCGTGGTGGCGGAAGGAGAGATGGTGCCGTTCGTGCTCACGCATGGGGCATCGAATCTTCCGGTGCCTTCCGAGATCGACCCGGTCGAGTCGCTGGGGCACACCGAGGTGTTCTGGAACGAGTGGGCGTCGCGCAACCAGTCGCAGGGAGAATGGTCGGAGGCCGTCTGCCGCTCGCTGATCACCCTGAAGGCGCTGACCTACGCTCCCACCGGCGGCATCGTCGCGGCGCCCACCACCTCGCTGCCCGAACAACTGGGGGGACCGAGGAACTGGGACTATCGCTTCTGCTGGCTGAGAGACGCGACGCTGACCCTGCTGGCCTTCATGAACGCCGGCTACTACAGCGAGGCGGAGGCCTGGCGCGACTGGCTGCTGCGGGCTGCCGCAGGCGCCCCTTCACAGCTGCAGATC
>JAYTEJ010000585.1:0-5495 GCA_043735365.1 Acidobacteriota bacterium | reverse complement strand
CTCAACTCGTTGCATAACCTCCACTTTTACCTTGACACGATGCGGCGGATTAGGGAGGCTATAGTGTTCGGCTCGTTTGAACGGCTCCGCCAGGAGTTTCATCAGACTTTCTCCCGCCGATCGCAAAACTGAAGGCTGCGCAGTGGAACCTCTATTGATAGCGATGTCGAATTTCGGCGACTCGAGCCAGATCGGGGCGTTTCTCCCGTTCGCGCTGATCCTGGCGATCTTCTATTTCCTGATCCTGATGCCGATGCAGCGGCGGCAGAAGAAGGTCCAGGAGTTTCAGGAGGCGCTCAAGGCCGGCGACCGGGTGGTGACCACGAGCGGTATCTACGGGCAGATCACCAAGGTCAACGACAAGTCGGTGCAGCTGCAAATTGCCGACAAGGTCCGGATCGAAGTCGCCCGCGCCTCCGTCGGCGGCTATCAGGGGCAGGACCCGGTGGTCCAGGAATCGGGCAACGCGTAAATCATGAACAAGAATCTCCACTGGAAAATCCTCACCAGCCTGACGGTGTTCGTCCTGTTTTTTGCCGTCGGGGTCTACCCCATTCTCGTGCAGCGCTATCCGAAGCTGCCGGCGCCGTCCTGGCTGATGGCCCACCAGCTGCGGCTCGGGCTCGACCTCAAGGGCGGGGTGCACCTTGTCCTCAGGGTCCAGACCGACGACGCGCTGAAGATTCATACGACCACGACCAGCGAGCAGCTGCGCGAGGCGCTGCGGACCGCGGGGGTGACGCCTGGCACCATCGGCGTGACCTCGCCGACCAGCTTCCATGTCGAGGGGGTGCCCGGCGATCGCGACGCCGAGTTCCGGCGCATCGCCGACGAGCAGGCCGCCACCAATTACGATCGCAGCTCGGGGGTCAATGGCGCCTACGACTTCCGGATGAAGCCGAACATCGACAAGGACATGCGCGAGCAGACGGTGGTGCAGGCGCTGCAGACCATCGACCGCCGCGTCAACGAGCTGGGGGTGGCCGAGCCGAATATCTCGCGCTACGGCAGCTCGCAGGACCAGATCCTGGTGCAGATGCCCGGGCTGACCGACGTCAGCCGCGCCAAGGAGATCATCCGCAACACGGCGCTGCTCGAGCTCAAGCTGGTCGAGGCCGGCCCGGCGTCGAGCAAGGAAGCGCTGCTGCAGTCCTACAACGGCCAGGTGCCGCAGGACATGGACGTCGTCTCCGGGGCGGGCGGCGGCGAGTCCGGCACCATGTTCTACCTGGTGCGCAAGGTCGCGGCGGTCTCCGGACAGGATCTGCGCGGCGCCAAGCCGACCATCGACGAGAACAACCGCCCCGCGGTCAGCTTCTCGCTGAAGAACGAGGGGGCGCGCAAGTTCGCCAAGATCACCGGCGACAACATTGGCCGCTCGCTGGCGATCGTGCTCGACAACCGGGTGATGTCGGCGCCGCGCATCGACGGCCGGATCAGCGACGAGGGCCGGATCAGCGGCAGCTTCACCTCTCAGGAGGTCGCCGACCTGTCGCTGACGCTCCGTTCCGGCGCGCTGCCGGCCAACCTCACCTACCTCGAAGAGCGGGTCATCGGCCCCTCGCTCGGCGCCGACTCGATCCGCTCCGGCGTGCTCGCCTCGGTCATCGGCCTGGTGCTGGTGGTGGTCTTCATGGTTGTCTACTACAAGGCCGCCGGGGTCAACGCCGTGATCGCGCTGCTCTTCAACCTGGTCATCCTGCTTGGGCTGATGGCCTACATCGGCGCGACCATGACCTTGCCGGGCATCGCCGGCTTCGTCCTGACGATGGGGATCGGGGTCGATTCGAACGTGCTCATCTTCGAGCGCATCAAGGAGGAGCTGGCGGCGCAGCGCGGGGTGCGCGCGGCCATCAACTTCGGCTTCGGGCGGGTGTTCCTGACCCTGCTCGACACCCACATCGCGTCGCTGATTGCGGCGGGGTTCCTCTTCCAGTTCGGCACCGGTCCAATCCGTGGTTTCGCGATGACGCTGACGATCGGACTGCTGTCGAACCTGTTCACCTCCACGTTCGTGTCGAAGACGCTGTTCGAAGCCGAGCTGGCGCAGAAACAGACGCCGTCGATCAGCATTTAAGAGCCGATCATGCAGATTTTCAAGACGCCTAAAATCGACTTCCTGCGCTGGCGCTGGCACGCCATCGCACTCTCGTGGATCGTCATCCTCTCCGGCCTCGGGGTCATCATGACCAAGGGGCTGCCGCTCGGCGTCGAGTTCTCCGGTGGCACCATTGTCATCCTGCAGTTCGACCAGCCGCCGCCCGACTCGGCGACGGTGCGCAGCGCGCTCGAGCGGGCGCTGCCGGGCGAGGGGCAGAACGCGGTGATCCAGCGCTACGGCGTCGAGTCGCAGCGCCAGCTGATGGTCCGGGTGCCGAGCGTCGGGCAGGAGGCGGGCGCCGGGCTCAGCCAGACCGCCGACCGAGTCGTGGCGGCGTTGAAGAGCGCCGGCGTCGGCAACTTCCGGGTCAACGGCACCGAGATCGTCGGCCCCGCGGTTGGTGCCGACCTCAAGCAGAAGGGCATCCTGGCGACGGTGCTGTCGCTCGGCGGCATCCTGCTCTACATCGCCTTCCGCTTCCAGTTCAGCTTCGCCGTCGGCACGGTGGTGGCGACCATCCACGACCTGCTGGTGACGCTTGCCTTCCTGGCGTTCTTCCGCTACGACCTGTCGCTGAACGTCATCGCCGCGATTCTCACCGTCACCGGCTATTCGACCAACGACACCATCGTCATCTTCGACCGGGTGCGCGAGAATCTCCGCAGCATGCGGCGCGACAGCCTCTACAACGTGGTGACGCTGTCGGTGAACCAGACCATGAGCCGGACGGTGATCACCGCCGGCACGGCGCTGCTGAGCGCGCTGGCGCTGTTCTTCTTCGGCGGCGAGGTGCTCCACGGCTTCGCCTTCACGATGATCGTCGGCATCATCACCGGCACCTACTCGAGCGTGTTCATCGCCTCGGCGATTGCCATCATCTGGCAGGGGCGCGCGGCCCGGTCCGGGACGCTGGCCAAGGCGTCGGCGGAGACGGCGGCGGCGCGGGCGGGCAAGCCGACGCGCCGCCGCGCCTCCTGAAGGCGCGCTGCTCGTGGCCACGCTGCTTACCGCCGCGCTCCTCGGCGTCATCCAGGGGCTGACGGAGTTCCTCCCGGTGTCGAGCTCCGCGCATCTCATCCTGGCGCGGGCGTTCTTCGGCTGGGACCCAGACCGCTTCGGCCTGCCGTTCGACGTCGCCCTCCACGCCGGCACGCTGGTCGCGGTGCTGGCCTATTTTCAGGCGGACATCCGCGAGATGATCACGGCGATCCCGGGCATGCTGACGGCGCCGGCCGGGGCCGGAAAGCTGGCGCGGCTGATCGTCATCGGCACGCTGCCGGTGGTCGTCGTCGGCGTGCTGGCGGCGGACTGGCTGGAGGCGCACCTGCGGACGCCGGTGGTGATCGCGGTGACGCTGGCCGTCGGCGGCATCGCGCTGCTGCTGGCGGAGCGCCTCGGGGCGCAGCGGCGCACGGAAGACTCGCTGACCGTGGCTGACGCGCTGGTGATGGGCGTTGGGCAGTCGACGGCGCTGGTCCCCGGCATGTCGCGGTCGGGATCGACCATCGCGGTCGGGATGTTGCTCGGCATGACGCGCGAGTCGGCGGCGCGGTTCTCGTTCCTGCTCGGCATCCCGGCGATCGCGGCCGCGGCGGCGAAGGAGGGGCTCCACCTCCTGCACGGCGGATTGTCCCGCGAGGACATGCTGCTGTTTGCCGTCGGCATGGCGGTCTCGGCCGCGGTCGGCTATCTCACCATCCGGTTCTTCCTGCGGTTCCTGGTCGGGCACCGTCTCGACGTGTTCGCGTACTACCGCCTGGCGCTCGCGGCGGTGACCGTGATCTGGCTCATGCGATGATGCGGGGGAGCGCGGCGCAGATCCCGCGGGCGGGCCGGCGCGGCGCGGCGCCGGCCGGGTAGCACGAGATGCAGTGGCTGCGACGCAGCTTCATCGCCGGATTCTTCGTGACCGTGCCGCTGGTCATCAGCGTCGCGGCGTTTGTCTGGATCTTCCGTCTCATCGACGGGTTCGTGGGGCCGTTCTACGCCGCCTGGCTGTCACGCAACGTCCCCGGCCTGGGCATCCTGACCACGGCGCTGGTGGTGCTGCTGGTCGGGGCGGTAGCGACCAACGTCATCGGCAAGCAGCTGCTGCAGAAGACCGAGGGGTATCTGCTGCGGGTACCGGTGTTCCGGACGATCTACGCCCCGGTCAAGCAGTTGATCGTCGCCTTCTCGCCCGACAACGAATACGGGTTCAAGCAGGTGGTGCTGGTCGAGCGGCCGGGCGAGGGCTTCGTCCTCGGGTTTCTCACCAAGGAGTTCACGGTCGATCGCGGCCACGGAGCGGAACCGCTGGTGGCCGTCTACGTGCCCACCAACCATCTCTATCTCGGCGACGTCGTCGTCTGCGCCAGGGACCGGGCGTCGTTCCCGGACATCACGGTGGAGCAGGGGATTCGCATCTTTCTCACCGGCGGGATGGCGCTGTCGAGCCGCGTCCGGATGCGCCGCGGCGACGATCGCGTCGGTGATTTCCGCGTCTGAGCGCCGGGCGGCGATTTTGTTCTGTGGTAGGATTCGGAGCTTTTTGCCCGGTGCCGCGGAGCGCCGCGGCCGCGCCGGGCGGGCACGGGGCTGGAGGCTGAGGGGGGACATGACCGGAAGCAGCAGTCGACTCATGAGCCGTCAAGCGGTCCTCGCCGTGCTGATGCTGGCGTCGGTGCTGATCGGCAGCGGCGTCGCAGCCGCGCAGGCGCCGCCGCCACCGCCGCCGGCGCACGTCGGCGGCGAGGCCAACCTGGTGCTGCCCGATCTCGGCCAGGTGGAGTTCCAGGGGATCAACGGCCGGACGCTGCTGATGGGCGGCCTCGGCGTCTGCGTCCTCGGGCTGGCCTTCGGCCTGGTGATCTTCACCCGGCTGCGCAACCTGCCGGTGCACCGCTCCATGCTCGAGATCTCAGAGCTGATCTACGAGACCTGCAAGACCTACCTGGTGACGCAGGGCAAGTTCATCCTCATCCTCGAACTGTTCATCGGCGCCATCATGATCTTCTACTTCGGGGCGCTGCAGCACTTCGCGCCGGTGAAGGTCGCGATCATCCTGCTGTTCAGCCTGGTGGGGATTGCCGGCAGCTACGGCGTCGCCTGGTTCGGCATCCGCGTCAACACCTTCGCCAACTCGCGCGCCGCCTTTGCCGGCCTCGCCGGCAAGCCCTATCCGATCTACGCGATACCGCTCAGCGCCGGGATGAGCATCGGGATGCTGCTCATCAGCGTCGAGCTGTTCATCATGCTCTGCATCCTGCTCTTCATCCCCGGCGACTACGCCGGCGCCTGCTTCATCGGCTTCGCCATCGGCGAATCGCTCGGCGCCGCCGCGCTCCGCATTGCTGGCGGCATCTTCACCAAGATCGCCGACATCGGCGCCGACCTGATGAAGATCGTCTTCAAC
>JAYTEJ010000584.1:0-12770 GCA_043735365.1 Acidobacteriota bacterium | reverse complement strand
CGCCCCTCGGCGAGCTCGGCGGTCAGGATGAAGGTCAATCCGCCCAGGTCCGACAGCCGGCGGCGGCATTCCGCCAGCTGGGACTTGTCGATGTCGGCGCCGACCGCTTCGGCGAAGGCGCCGTGGGTCAGCGCCATGAAGGTGCCATCGCCGCAGCCGTAATCGAGGAGGCGGCCGCCAGCGCCGCTTGACGCAAGCGCCGCCGCCAGCTTGAAACGGCTGCCGTGGCTCCAGGCAACGACGCGGCTCGGGCAGTAGATCTGCTTGCGCGCGTAATCGCCGGAGGCGAGATGGTCAGTCATGGGCGGAGGTGCCGAGCCGTCGGCCGCCGCGACTCGAGGCCGCGGCAGAGGCTAGCTCCACATCGAGGCGAGCAGGATCTTCCGGAACTGGGCGTGCCGCAGCAGCGCCATCGCGGACCGGCCGTGCCAGTTGAAGCTCGCGGTCTGTTTGAGCAGCGGCACGATGCCGTCGACGCGCGCCAGATCGACGAGGGCGTCGATGGCGCCGTCGTTCAGCCGCAGCGCCAGCCGCCGGAAGCGCAGTCCGGTGCGGATTTCGGATCCCAGGCGGGCCTTCCAGCGATCTTCGTACTGGCTGAGCCGGGCCGCGCCCAGATCGTCATCACCGAGCGCCGGGTCCAGGACCTCCGCGGCCATCTCACCGCTGACCAGCCCGTAATAGATGCCCCCCCCGGTCGTCGGCTTCACCAGCCCCGCGGCATCGCCGACCGCCACTACGCGATCGCCGTAGGTGCGCGGCACCGGGCCGAGCGGCAGTACTTTCAGCCGCGGCACCGGCCACTCGTCGGCGGCCCTGCCATAGCGTCCTCGGATCGCGGCACCGAGCGCCGCAAACCGCGCCATCGCCCCGTCGTCGCACATCAGCCCGATGCGGTTGAAGCGGCGCTCGCCGCGGCTGAACGGAACCGTCCAGGCAAACCCGCCGGGCGCGACGCGGCGTCCGAGGTAGACCTCGACCATGTCCGGACCGTCGAACGGAATCTCGAGCTGGGCGCTCTGTACGAAGGCGCGGGGGACGCCCAGCCCCAGCGCGCGATTGAAGCGATAGCTGGCGCCGCAGGCGAGCACGCAGGCGCGCGCCTCAACCGAGGCACGCGCGGTATCACCACTCACCCGGACGCGGTCCGGCAGGATCGAGACCGCCCGCACGCGGGCGCCGACGCGGAGATCGGCGCCGGCCGCGCGCGCGCCGTCGGCCAGCGCCTGGTCGAAGACCGCCCGATCGATCACCGCCGCCCTCACCCGCTCGGCGTCGATCTCGACGTCGGTGCCGTCGGCAGCGACGAAGCGCGCCGCATGGGTGATGGTCAGGATCGCCTGGCGCGGAATATCGAGCTCGTCGAAGGCGTCGACCCCCAGCAGCCCGGTGCAGTGCACCGGCACGCCGACGTGCTCGTGCTCTTCGAGGACGACGACGCTGCGGCCGGAGGCGGCGAGCGCCCGCGCCGCCATCAATCCGGCCGGCCCGCCGCCGACGACCACGACGTCCGCGAGATCGCGGGACGCGCCGTTCAGCGGGCGCACCGCGCCGGTCTCAATACTTCCTGCCGCGGGCTTCCCATGTGCCATGCACGCTAATCCAAAATGACAGGAGAATCAATCGAACGTCGAGGAGCCACGAGCGGCGCCGCACGTAGAGCCGGTCATAGCGGAACTTCTGCTGGCGCGGGATGTCGCGGCGGGCGTAGACCTGGGCGATGCCGGTGAGGCCCGGACGGACGCGGATGCGCTGGGCGAATCCGGGGACGTCTTCCAGGCGGACCAGCCGACCGTCGCCGTCGGCCTCGATTTCACCCGGCCGGAGCGCGCGCGGGCCGACGAAGCTCATGTCGCCGCGCAGGATGTTCCACAGCTGCGGCAGCTCGTCCATCGCCGTGGCGCGCATCAGTCGGCCAATGCGGGTGACGCGGGGATCCCCCGCGGTCGCCTGGATCGCGCCGGTCTGCGCCTCGGCGTCTGGCCGCATCGAACGGAACTTGAGTGCCCGGAAGTGCCGGCCGCCGAGCCCGACGCGCTGCTGCGTGTAGAAGATCGGTCCGCCATCCTCCGCCTTGATGGCCAGGGCGATGGCGATCCACACCGGCGCCGACGCCAGCAGGCCGATCGACGAGAGGAAGACGTCCAGCGCCCGCTTCGCCATCAGCCAATCGCCTCCCGATAGACGCGCTCCGCCGCCTGCCGCATGATCGGCAGGGTGAACTCGGCATCCACCCGGGCCCGCCCGCCCCGCCCGAACCGCTCCCGCAGCGCCGGGTCGGCGCAGAGCTCGGCGATGGCGCGCCGCAGCCCTTCGACGTCTCCGGGCATGACCGTCAAGCCGCTCTCGCCGTGGCGGTTCACCCAGGGAACCCCGGATGGAAGCCGGGTGCTGACGACCGGCTTGCCGCAGGCCATCGCTTCGAGCTGCACGTAGCCGAAGGCCTCGGCCCGGGTGACCGAGGGGAGCACGAACAGGCTGCAGGCGTGATACAGCGCCGCCAGCTCCTCGTGCGCGACCGCGCCGGCGAACCGGACCCGGCCGCCAAGCCCCAGCTCCCGCGCCAGCGATTCCCAGCCGGTTCGCGAGGGGCCGTCACCGACGAATACCGCGGACACGTCGAGCGGCGCCAGCGCCCGCAGCAGGACGTCCACCCCCTTGTACGGCACCATCCGCCCGGCAAACAGCACCAGCGGCCGCGGATGCACCTCGGCGCGGATCGCCTCGGCGCGAGCGGCGATCGCCGGCGTCGCCTGCCAGCGCGACGTGTCGATGCCGAACGGGATGACGCGGATGCGGTCGCGGTACGGCCTCAGGGCGGCGGCATGCTCGGCAAGCAGCGGCGACGAAACGATGATTCTGGCGGCCCGCCCGTACACCCGCTTGGCCAGGGGATGGTAAAAGAGCGCGTACTGCAGCCGTGGACGCACCACCTCGCTGTGAAACCACACCACCAGCGGCATCGCCGGCGGGGCGACCGCCATGGACAACAACGCCCAGGGATTGGGCTCGTGCAGGATCATCAGATCCGCCCGCGCCCGGCGCAGCTCTCCCGCAAGCCCGGGCGCAATCGGCACCGAGCCGGCGGCGCCGATGGTGCCAACCCGAGTCACCGCCACGCCGCCGCGGCTCTCGCGGACGGTGGCCCGGCCGCTGTTGCAGACCAGGACGCCGTGCTCGACGGAGGATCCCGCTCCTTCACAGAGCGACTCCAGCACCCGTTCCATGCCACCCGCCACGGGTGGATAGAATTTCCCCACGTGCAGCACCCGGAGCGGCGACGATGTCGTCATGCGGGGGTCGCGCCTCCGGCGGCGGCCAGCCGGCGGTAGAGCGCCACCACCTCCGTGGTGTAGCGCGACCAGCTGAACGACGCCGCCCGCGCCAGGCCGGCGCCGCGCCGCGCACTCCACGCCCCGTCGTCGCCGTCACGCTCGCCAAGCACGCTCATCACCGCCGCCGTCCACGCCTCGACATCCTCGGGCGGACAGTAACGCACGGCGTCGCCGCCGACTTCGCGAAGCGCGTCGATATCGCTGGCTACGACCGCCGTGCCGCAGGCGAGCGCCTCCAGCACCGGCAGGCCGAATCCTTCGCGCTCGGAGGGCAGCAGCACCACGGCGCTGCGCCGGTAGACCGCCGCCAGCGTCGAGCGATCGAGAAACGGCAGGACGACGATGGCCTCCTCGAGCCCGAGCCCGCGCACCAGCGCGCGCTGCTCCCCGGTGAAGGGGCCGCCGACGCGGACCAGCCGCGCATCCGGGCGCCGTCGCCGGACGGCCGCCAGCACGTGCAGCAGGACGTCGATGCGCTTCCGGGCGATGGTGCTGCCGACGTGCAGGATCTCGGTGCGGCGGCCGGCCGGCCCGAGCAGCCGCGCCGCCTCGACGTCGGCCGCCGGCTCCGCCGTCGGCGCGCAGCTCGGGTGCGGGCCGTTCGGCACCACGCTGGTGCGGCCGCTCTCGATGCCGCCGCGCGCCACCAACGCCTGCCGCGTCGCCTCGGTGTCGCAGGCGATGTGGCCGGCGCTCTGCAGGCCGCTGAAGATCCGTCGGGTCATGGCGCGAAAGATCACCGTTCGGTGATCGCGGCCGGGCTCCAGGATGGATCGGAAGGTGTCGAGATCGTGGCAGGTGACCAGCGTCCGCGCGGCCGGCAGGGTGTGGACGAGGTGCGCGTAGCTGTGATCGACGACGTGGAAGACGTCGAAGCTCCGGGCAATGCCGCGCGTCACCGCCGGGTAGTCCCACAGCCGGTTGGCGAACCGGTCCGCCGTGAACGCGGCGCGCAGACCGCGGATGCCGGCGAGCCGGGTGGCGCGCGGCCGCAGCGGCGGCCGGATCAGCACCGGCTCGATCGATCCGCCGTGCTCGGCCCGCAGGTGCTCGACCATCATCTCGGCCACGAGGTCCATGCTCGGCCAGCGCTCCTCGAGCATGTCGGCGAGCACCGCCACCCTGATTGAGCCCATCAATTCCCCGTCAGCTCGTCGAAAAAGGCCAGATGCCGGCGTGCGACCACCGGCCAGGCGAACTCCGTCCGCGCCCGCCGCAGGCCGCGATCCGCCAGCTCGCGGCGGCGCGCCGGGTCGCCCAGCAGGCCTTCGATGGCCCGCGCCCATCCCTCCACGTCGCGCTCCTCCAGCAGCAGCCCGGCGCCGTCCAGCACATGCGGGATTTCTCCGCTACGGCTGGCCAGCACCGGCACGCCGCACGCCATCGCTTCGATCAGCATCCGGCCGAACTGCTCGCGCCAGGCCGCGGTCGTCCGGCTCGGCGCGCAGAGCAGGTCCATGGCGTTCAGATACTGTGGCACGTCCGCGTGCGCGACGCCCGTCGCGATGCTGACCCGGCCGGGAAAGTCGGCCGAGAGCGCGTCGAGCACGCCGCGCGCCTGCCCGCCGCCGACAAACAGCGCCCGCCACGGCACCGCCACCCGGCGCAGCGCGGCCGTCAGCACATCCAGCCCCTTGGCCTCGACGAATCGCCCGAGGAAGCCGACCACCGGCGTCTCCTCATCCCACCCGCGCTCGGCCCGGACGCGGGCCCTGGCGGCGGCGTCTGGGGTGAACGCGCGCGTGTCTACACCGGGAGGAATGACGCGCGACGGCAGCGCCGCATAACCCGGCCGACCGATCTGCGCCTTGTGAATCGTGCGGCCGAACGCAATCCATCCGTCGGCGCGCTTCAGTACGCGCCGCTCGAACCAGCCGAACGGCGGCGGGTAGGTCTTGGCCAGGTTCTGGAAAGTGGCGAACACCAGCTTCGCGCCGGGAGGCGCGAGCGCGGCGATCTGGGCGCCGGCCGCGACATACGGCTCCTCCCAGCAGTGAATCACGTCCCACGGCTCGCGCATCAGGCGGCGCAGGCCGTCGTAGACCATCACGTGCGGCAGCCGGGACAGGCGCGCGCGCAGCTGCCGCGTCGCGCACTCGTCGCTACCGGACGGCTCGAAGACGATCGGGCCGAGGTCGCCGTGATACCGCGCCGGGGCCGCCGCGGTCACGCTCCAGCGCCCGCGCCCCTCCCGCGCCATTTCATCGGCCAGCCGGCGGTTGAGCGCCACGACATACGAATGGCCGATCGTCAGCAGGCGCTTCACCGCGCGCTCCCGCCTCGATACGGCACGCTCGTGCGCGACAGCCGCCGCCAGGCTCGGAATGTCGACCACGCCACCGCACGGCGACGCCGGCGGACGTCCGGCAGCGCCCGCCACAGCTCTGCCGCGATCCAGCGCCCGCCGCCGGACTCCGCGCCGCTGCCCGCCTTCATCTTCCGGTACCGCCACAGCCGCAGCGGCAGGCTCAGCACCGCAATCGGCCACGGCTCGTTGTAGAGCGAATAGAGGCAGTCGTTGCGGATTGTGAAGCGCACGTACCTGGTTGCGCTGCGGCCGCCGCGATCCGGAATGTGCGCGATGAGCGATGCCGGCAGGTAGACCACCCGATACCCGGCGTCGAGCGCCCTCACGCACAGGTCCTTTTCCTCGCCGTAGAACACGAAGCTCTCGCGGTAACCGCCCAGGCGCTCGAAGGCCTCGCGGCGCAGCAAATGTCCGAAGCCGATGAACGACGAGATGCAGACCGGCTCGGATCCCCGTCCCGGCTGCATCCCCTCCGGCCACGGCCGGCCGTCGGCTTCCGCCTGCGCGAAGGCCACCGCCGCCACCGTGCTGTCGCCGTCCATCACCGCCATCGCCGCCCGCACCGACGCCACCGTCAGCACCACGGTATCGTCGTCCAGCATCAGCACGTAGGCTGTGGCCGCAGCCCGCATGATCCGGTTGCGGCCGACGATGTAGCCGCCGCCGCCGTCGGGCAGCACGGCTCCGTCCATACCAGAGGGCAGGGCCGCGGCGACCGCGTCCGTCACCGGCAGGTCCGACCCGTCATCGAATACCAGCACCCGCGGCTGCAGCTCCTCGAGCACCTGCAGCGAGCGCAGGCAGCGCTCCAGGGAGGCGACGCGGTTGCGGGTCGTGATGCCGATGGTCAGGCGGGTCATGGCTGTCTGAGGCCGCGCGCGGCGAGCGCCTCTTCGTAGATGTCGATCGTTCGACGGGCGGTGCGCGCCCACGACATCGACGAGACCCGGGTGGCGGCGCTGGCTCCCATCCTGATGCGATCCTGCGGTCGGTCCATCAGCCGGCGCACGGCCGCCGCGAGGGCGCGTCCGTCGCGCGCCGGGATCAGCAGCCCGTCCTGCCCGTCGCGGACGACGTCGGGGACGCAGCCGACCGGGGTGGCCACGACCGGCAGGCCCTGGCTCATGGCTTCGATCACCACCAGCCCGAATCCTTCATAGGTCGAGGGAAAGACGAGGAGATCGTGGCGGCGGAACTCCGCGAGCACCGCGTCTTCGGGGACACGGGCGATGACCCGCACGTGAGGGCGCGCCGCCTCCGGAAAGGCGGCAAGGACGGTCGCGGCATCGGGTCCAGAGCCGAGAATGGTGAGCGGCAGCGGACGGTTCTCGCGCGCCAGCTGATCGAACGCCTCGACCAGGTAGCGGATGCCCTTGGTCTGATCCCACGAGCCGCAGAACAGCACGCCGGCGCCCCGTGGCGACGGGCCGGGGACATTGGCGAGAAAGCGCTCCGAGACGCCATGGCCCACGGCGTGGATGCGATCGGCCGGCTGCCAGCCGCGGTCGAGCGCGAACTGCCGGTCGCTCTCCGTGAGCACGATCAGCCGGTCTGCCATGCGTGCCGCGGCGGCGACCTGCGAGAGCCGGGAGGCGGGATACCAGATGCGCCGCGGCCACGGCTTCGGCATCAGCCCGTGGCGGCTGTCATCGAGCATCCGCTGGTAGTTGCGGTGTTCGAGGCCGTTGGACCTGCTGATGACGACCGCGGCACGCCGCCCCAGCCACTGGCCGGCGCCCAGCCACAGACCTTCGGCGCTAGCCGCGTCGATCACGTCGTAGGGCCGGGGCGCCGCGGCCCGGCGCACCGCCCGGTACGCCAGCACCGGTGCCACCAGCTGCCTGATCTGCCGGCCCGACGGCGACATGCCGAGATCGCCGGCGAAGAGGGCGTCGCATTCGTGCCCGGCGGCGCGAAACTCCTCGCGCAACTTGTGCGGCACCTTGGCGGAGCCGAGCCGGGGGTCGTCGGGGTAATCACCGACGAGCAGGATGCGCAGCGGCCGGCCGGTCATGCGGCGGACACCAGCCCCGCGAGCACGGCGAGCGTATGCTCGAGGCCGAACCGGGTGTCGTAGAGATGGCGCCCCAGGGCGCCGAGCGCGTGTCGTGCGGCGGCATCCCCGAGGAGCCGGGCCGTCGCGGCGGCCAGCGCCGCGGTGTCTCCGGCGGGCGCAAGCGCCACGGCGCCGCCGCGCCAGATCGGCTCGGTCAGCGCTCCGTCGGTCGTGACCACAGGCCGCTCGTTGGCGAGCGCCGCCATCACCGAGGTGCGGCGGGTGGTGACGCCGTCGGGATAGGGCTGCACGAGGATGTCGCAGGCTTGCAGCGCTGCCGGAACGGCGTCCGGCGGCAGTGCGGCGGCCGCGACGACCCGGGACGCCAGCATCCTGTCGCGGGCGACCAGCGTTTCGACGAAGCCGTCGGCGCCGCGGCCGATCAGGGCGAACCGTGCCGCCGGTGCGGCGCGCAGGACGGCGGGCACGATCCGCAGCAGCTCGGCCGTCATGTGCTCGCCAAACGTACCGAAGTGACCGGCGACGCAGGTGCCCGGCGCGTCGTGACGAAACGCGGCCCGCCAGTGTCGCAGCTCGCTGTCCGCGGCCGCGATGCCAACGGTGGCGGGAACCGGGAGCTCGACCAGCGTGCGGCCGCCCCAGGGGCGGAGATACGGGAGCCACGCGGAAGTGGACACGTAGGCCACGGGGCTGGCCCGCAGCAGCAGCGCCGCCATCAGCCGCTGGACCAGGGCCAGCGCGTTGCGCGCGGGGCGCTGCAGGGAGAAATAGAAATACGGCTCGTGAAACATCACCCGGATATCGAGCCCCCGCCGCCGCATGCGCAGCAGCCAGGCGCAGCAGGCGAGATTGGCGCCGCGCGATCCGAGGGCGTTGGGGACATACTGCAGCAGCACGCAACCGGGCGCGCCGTGGAGCGCCGCCTCGAGCGCCCGCCGGGAGCGAGGGCCGAAGACATCGGGCAGACAGTGGACCTGGATGCCGTCATCGTTCCGATCCACCGTACCCGGGCACCAGACGTGGACCTCGGCGCCGCGCGCCACCAGTCCGGCGGCGACCAGACGCGTGTAGTCGGCGACGCCGCCGTGCTGGGGAGGATATTCCCCGGTGAGCAAGTGGAACCGCGGCCTCACGCGACTGTCCGCGCCGGCGCGGCCGCCTGATGCAGCACGGTCTCGACGATCCCGAGATGGGCGGCGAGGGTCATCTCCGCGGCGACGCCGCGCGCGCCGCTGCCAAGACGGGCCAGTTCCTCCGGAGCCGACAACAGCCGCGCCAGGGTTCCGCCGAGCGCCTCCGCGCGCCCGACCTCGCGCACCATCCGGCCGTTGACGCCGTCATGGAGCCATTCGCCGATGCCGCCGGCCGCGAACGCCACCGCCGGCACGCCATGCGCCGCGGCCTCCAGGCCGACGAGGCCGAAGGGCTCCGGCCAGACGCTCGGGACCGCGAGCACGCTGGCGCTGCGCAGCAAACGCACGCGTGCGTCGCCGCTCACCCACCCGTGAAAGGCCGCCGCCACGCCCAGCGTCCCGGCCAGCTGCCGCCAGGCCGCTTCCGCCGGTCCGCTGCCGCCGAACGACACCTCGATCGGCGCGCCCGTCGTCCGCATCGCGTGCGCGACGGCATGGATCAGGAGGTCGCCTCCCTTGAGCGGCGTCATCCGTCCAAGAAACAGCACCGTCGGCGTCGCCGGCAGCGGCCGCGCCGGTCCGGTCCACGCCGTCGTCGTAAACAGCGGCGCCGTGGTCAGCCGCGCTGCGGCAACGCCGTGGCGGGAGTACTCCCGGGCCATGTGGGTGCTGGCGACGAGGACCTGCGCGTAGCGGGTGAAGAGCCGTTGCTGACGCTTCGACCAGGCGAACTGCTCGAACATCAGCCCGGGCCGCAGCTGGCCGCAGCGGCGCGGGAGGTACAGCCCCAGGCAGGCGAGCCCGAACGTCCGCGAGCACGGCTGCATCACCGGAAAGGCGTGGGACTTGAGGCCGCTGACGCAGGTGCCGAAATAGCCGTGCATCATCTTCACCGTCGGCGCGATGGTGAGAAGCCCCTCGTCGATCGCCAGCGGCCCCATGTTGTGGGAAAAGCAGACGTCGGGACCCCAGCGGCGGACGCCATCGAGCACCGCCTCGAGGCCCTGGTCCGCGACGCTGAAGACGTCGGGGCTGTCGTCCAGCCGCGTCGGCCCCGGCGCCGCGCGCGGCTCCGCGCACAGCAAGGCGAGCTGATGGCCCCGGGCCCGCAGCGCCGGCATCATCGCCGCGAGATAGCTCTCGACGCCCCCCGCGCCCGCCGGAGCCTCGTGCGCAATCAGGAGGCGCATGGACGAAGCCTCAGACAAACGCCGGCGAGATTCCACGGGTCGGGTCGTCCATCGAGACGTTCGGGCCGCAGGCCCTGGTCGCCGAGCTCCGCCTCGAGGTCCTCGCGGGCATAGCCGAACGCGGACCACAGATGCGGGTGGAATTCCATGTAGAGCTCGAGCCCTGGACCGGCGGACGCGATGGTGGCGCGGGCGCCGCGCAGGAGATCGAGCTCGGCGCCTTCGACGTCCACCTTGATGAAGTCCGGCGTCACGCCCTCGGCGCGGCAGAAGTAATCCAGGCTCGTGGTCGGCACCTCGATGGCGCCGCCGCCATCGCGAACGAGGCGGTTGTCCCCCTGCATGCCGGCGGCGGCGAAGCGCGCCCGTCCCGGCTCGCGGCTCACGGCCTCGGCATGTACGACGATGCGATCGGCGACGCCGTTGAGCGCGACGTGCCGGAGGAGGCCAGCGCGGGCGCCGGGCGCCGGTTCGAAGGCGTGGACGCGTCCGGCTGCGCCGACCCACTGCGCCAGGAGAATCGTGTAGGCGCCGAGATTGGCGCCGATGTCCAGGGCGGTCGCGCCCGGCCGGACGGCGGCGTGAAAGGCCTCGTACTCCTCGGGATTCCAGGCGGCCTGGCGATAGGCGGCGGCCAGCCGGACGCGCTCGCCGTACGGAAAGCGGCTGACCAACCGATCGCCGGGCAGTCGATCCATGACCCCCTCGTAAAGGCGCTTGAGCGGCCCCCTGAGCGGGGAATCGGCGAGCCGGTTGCGGAACGGGCGCCCGGCGCGCTCGAGCAGGCCGGGACGACGGAAGTCCTCACCCCGTCCGAACTCCATCACGGCGTGCCCCGCCCGTCTCCCCCCGCGAGCGCGAGCAGTCCATCGAGGCGCCACGCCGCGAGTCGGCCCCTGATAAGCGATGCCACGGGTGGATAGCCGAGGATCAGCGGGCGGGCGAACCAGGTGTAGGTCAGCCCGATCAGGCCGCCGACGACGACCGCACCCGGAAAGGGCAGACGCAGCGCCAGCGCACCGACACCGGCGCAGAGGACGATGGGCGGCAGCGATCGCGCCGCCCAGGGGCGGACGACCTCGCGGCCGAATCCCGCGACCGTCAGGCCGGTGCGCTCCGAGAGTGCCGGCAGCAGCAGCGGCACCAGCACCACCGCCTGCGCGCAGAGCGACGCGAGCGGAATGCCGATCAGGCCGAAGCGACGGCCGAGGTAGAGCGCCAGGGCGACCTGGACGCCGCCGGACGTCAGCGTCGCCAGCCCGACATGGAGGCGCCGCCCCAGGGCGGAGACCACCACCGCCAGCGCGTGGCTGAGGGTGCTGACGACAATCAGCATCGCCAGCACGACATTCAGGGAGCCGCCGCCGAAGAGGTGAGCGCCGACCCACGCGGACACGAACGCGCCGTTGATCGCCAGCAGGATACAGGCGGCGCCGCCGGCGAGCGCCAGATAGACGCGGAAGACCGCCGCCACCGCATCGCGCAGGCGATCGGGACGCTGCTCTCCCGAGAGCTGCGCCAGGCCGACGAGGCTGCTGTCGCCGGGCACCCAGGACATCTGGGTCATCATCTGCCCGAGCTTGGCGGTCATCGCCAGCATCGTGATCCAGATGGGATGGCCGAGCGAGGCGAGCACGATGGCGTCGGTGGCCACCGACAGCCGCCACCCCCACGCACCCAGCCAGGCGCCAAAGCCCTCGCGGAACAGCCGCGCGACGTCGCCTGGGGCCGGCAGCGGCCAGTTCCGCGTCAGGTCGGGCGCCAGGCTGCGCAGCCGCGCCGCCATCACCGCCGCGTTGATGAGCGACGGTATCGCGGCGCCGATGGCCAGCGCATACAGGCCGTAGCCCCTGAACAGCAGCACCACGGTGATCAGCAGATCCAGCGCCCAGGTGCCGGTGGAGATGTAGCCGTAGAACTTCACGTCCTGCAGGCCGACGAGGGTCGAGCCGGCAATCCGCAGCGGCAGGACGATGGCGGCGGCGGTGGCGATGATGGTGAGCGGGCCGGCAATCGCGTCGCGATCGGCGGCCCCGAGATTCAGCACGCCCGGCGCCAGCCGCCAGAACACGACGACGAGCACGCCGTAGACCAGCGAGACGAAGACCGCCGCGCAGGACGCGTTGCTCATGATGCGCTGCATGCCGCGGCGATCGCCACGGCCGTCCGCCTCGGCAATCAGCCACGGCACGACGCCCATCACCCCGAAGTCGGCCATGGCGGCATACGCCAGGACTTCGCCAGACGCCAGCCAGTAGCCGTAGAGCCGCTCGCCGATACGGTGGAGCACGAACGGCACCAGCACGATGCCGACCACGATCGACAGCCCGAACTGCAGGTAGGCGAACGACGCCGCGATCGAGGCCCGGTGGGTGCGGCTCATTGGCTCCGCCCGCCCGCCATCCGCTGCACGCCGGTGGCCATCATCCGCCGTACTGTCGCGGCCCACCCGGCGGCGCTGGCGCGCCGGCGCCAGTGGCGCCGCGTCCGCCCGTGATCCGCCCGGAGGGTCTCGTCCCAGCGCGCATGAAAGAGCTGGCCGTTGCGCAGGACCTTGGCCTGATGCGGCAGCGACGGCGCGCGGCTCAGCGTCGTGCTGCCCAGGTGGTAATAGGCGCCGAGGCGTTCGAAGCCGGAGGTGGCGACGCGCCATCCGGCCTGGCGGATGCGGCAGGCGAGATCGGCCTCGTCCCACTCGGTGGGACGGAACGCCTCGTCCAGCTGGCCGACGCGCTCGAGACAGGCGCGGCGCAGGACCCACGGACGGATGACGATATCGACTTCCTG
>JAYTEJ010000583.1:0-4827 GCA_043735365.1 Acidobacteriota bacterium | reverse complement strand
CCCGTTCTCCTGCTGAGTCGGCTGCAGGCCAGAAGTGGCTGAGCGACAGTGACTTAGCGAGGAAACTGTGCCCCGCATGCTGCGGGGTCGAAAGGCGTTGGTTTTGCATCTATCGCGGCAGTGGCCCGTGCTGCCGCGGGTGACGGTCTCCGCCGCCTGACGCGGACGGGACCGAACTGAGGATTGCAAAGATGAATCGAAACAGATGTTCGTCGTCCGCGTGGCTCCGGGTGTGCGGGGTTGCCGCGATCGTCGTCGCGTGCGCGCTGCCGGCGGCGGCACAGACCGTCACCTCCTCCGACATCCAGCGTCTGCAGGATCAGGTCTACCAGGCCAGCGGGGACGTGTCCCGCCTCAGAAACACGAACCCTGACATGGCGTCGCGCCTGCAGGGCGAGCTCGACGACTTGCGCGACGAGGTCGTCTACCTGAAGGTGAAGATGCGCCGCGAGGGCTCTCTCAAGCGCAGCGACTACACCGACGTCCGGGATCGCCTCCAGGAGATTCGCTCGCGGGCGGGCATCGACTCCAGCGGCAACACGACCCGTGGTGACACGGGCCGTGGCGACACGAGCCGCGGCGACAACCAGACCTGGCGTACCAACAGCGACCGCGGCGCGCCCAGCTCGGGCGTCAACGGCGGGAGCAACGGCGGCGTCAGCGGAGGCGTGACTGGCGGCGTCGCCGGCGACGACCGCTCGACTCGCGGGACTGTCGACGATCGCCGCACGGGAACGGATCAGACCACCTCGAGGCGGCAGGGGAGCAACAACAGCGTCATCCCTTCGGGCCAGTCGATCGACGTGCGGCTCGACACCGAGCTGTCGTCGGCGACCGCCCAGGTCGAGCAGCGCTTCGAGGCCACCACCGTGGCCGACCTCTATCGCGGCAACGACGTCCTCATTCCTGCCGGCTCGACGGTGCGCGGCGTCATCAGCGGCGTGACCAAGGCGACCCGCATGGATCGCAAGGGCAGCATGACGGTGGCGTTCGACCAGATCACGATCCGCGGCCGCGCCTATCCGATGCGCGGCACGGTCACGGACGCGATCGAGAGCGAAGGCATCAAGGGTGAGGCGGGCAAGATCGGCGCCGGCGCCGGCGTCGGCGCCATCATCGGCGGGATCATCGGCGGCATGAAGGGGGCGCTGCTCGGCGTGCTGATTGGCGGCGGCGGCACGGTCGCGGCCACCGAAGGCAAGGACGTCACCCTCCCGTCGGGCACCATCCTCCGCGTCAGCCTCGATACGCCGCCGGCGGTTCGCTAGGTTTCGTTCACACCGGCTGCCGGCACGGGGGTCCCTGCCGGCAGTCAGCATGCCTTGAAGGCGGCGCGCGCCGCGGCGATGGTCCTGTCAACGTCGCGTGCGGTATGGGCTCCCGAAAGGAACCACGCCTCGAACTGCGACGGCGGGGCATAGACCCCCTTGTCCAGCATCGCCCGGAAAAAGCGGCCGTACGCCTCGGTGTCGCACTGCAGCGCCGAGGCGTAGTCGCGTACCGGCCGGCTGGTAAAGAACGGCGTCAGCAGCGATCCGAAGCCGTTGACCTGCAGCGCCACCCCCGCGCCGCTGGCCGCATCCGCGAGCCCGGCGGCGAGTCGCGCGCCGAGCGCCGCCAGGTGCCGGTACAACCCCGGCGACAGCTCCTGCAGCGTCCACAACCCGGCCGCCATCGCCAGCGGATTGCCCGAGAGCGTGCCGGCTTGGTAGACCGGTCCTTCGGGCGCGACCAGCGCCATGACGTCGGCGCGTCCGCCGTAGGCGCCGACCGGCAGCCCGCCGCCAATGATTTTGCCGAGGCAGGTCAGATCGGGCCGCACCATAAAGAGCTGCTGGGCGCCGCCCGGGGCGGCGCGGAACCCGGAGATCACCTCGTCGAAGACCAGCAGCGCCCCGGCGCGGTCGCAGATCTCCCGCAGGCCGGCGAGAAAGCCCTCCGCCGGCGGCACCAGCCCCATGTTGCCGGCGATCGGCTCGACGAACACCGCGGCGACCTCTCCCGTTGCGGCCTCCATCACCCGGCGCACCGAATCGAGATCGTTGTACTGCGCGGTCAGGGTATCGGCCGCGGCGGCGGCGGCCACCCCGGGGCTGGTCGGCACGCCTAGCGTGGTCGCGCCCGAGCCCGCCTTCACCAGGAAGGCATCGGCGTGTCCGTGATAGCAGCCGTCGAACTTGAGGATCCGGTCGCGCCCGGTGAACGCCCGCGCCACCCGGGCGGCGCTCATCGCCGCCTCGGTGCCCGAGCTGACGAAGCGGACGCGCTCCATCGACGGCATCAGCATCGCCACCCGGCGCGCCAGCCGGGTCTCGAGCTCGGTCGGGGCGCCGAAGCTGGTGCCGCGCGACGCCGTCTCCGCCAGCGCCTTCAGCAGTCCCTTCGGGGCATGGCCGTGAATCAGCGGCCCCCACGACATCACGTAGTCCACATAGGTGTGGCCGTCGGCGTCTTCGAGCGTGGCGCCGTGGCCGCGGACGACGAAGATCGGCGTCGCCCCGACCGCCTTGAAGGCGCGCACCGGGCTGTCGACCCCGCCCGGCAGGATCCGCGACGCCGCGGCAAACAGTTTCTCTGATCGGGGATACCGCGACCGTTTCCTGCGAAGCATCCGGCGACGATAGCACGAACGGATCCGGCTACTGCGGCATCACCGAGGCGAAAAACCCCGCCGGCGACGAGTACGACGAATTGCGGCTCGCCGCCGCCGGGGTAGCCTGCCGTGGCCTGGCCACGGAAGAGATGAAGGACGCCATCCTCGACTCCGTCAACACCTTCACGGGCGGATGCTTCGAGGACGACGCCACGCTGATTGTCGTTCGGGGTCGGCTAGCCGCTACTTCTTCTTCACCGCCGGGGCGGCCTTGGCCGCCGGTTGCGCGGCCGGCTTGGCCGAGGCCGCGGCGCCGTCCTTGGCGTCGATCGCGGTGGCCACCATCCGGTACTGGACGGTGATCTTGTCGCCGACCTTGGGCGCCCCCTTGGTCGCGGCGTCGGTGCTGAATTCCCAGGTCTCGGTGGCGCTCTTCTGCACCGTGAAGGTCGAGCCGTCAACGCTCTTGACGACGCCGGTGAACTGGTAGCTTCTGGCCGCCGCGTAGGCGGTCAGCGAGAGCACGGCCGCGAGGCCGCAGACGATGGCGAAAGTGATCCTGCGCATGAGGTCCTCCAATTATGAAAGCGGATGCACGGCGTTACAGCGCGCGCGCCGCCTCGCGCGCGTAGTAGGTGATGATCATGTCGGCTCCAGCGCGGCGGATTGACGTCAGCATCTCCATCATCGCCCGCGGCTCGTCGATCCAGCCGTTGCGCGCCGCCGCCTTGAGCATCGCGTATTCGCCGCTCACCTGGTAGGCGGCGGTCGGGCAGCCGAACTCGGCCTTGACGCGTGAAATGACGTCGAGATAGGCGAGCGCCGGCTTGACCATGATGATGTCCGCCCCTTCCTCGAGGTCGAGCTCGACCTCCCGGAGCGCCTCTTCGACGTTGGCCGGGTCCATCTGGTGCGAGCGCCGATCGCCGAAGGCGGGCGCGGAATCCGCCGCCTCGCGGAACGGGCCGTAGAAGGCCGAGCAGTACTTGGCCGCGTACGACATGATCGCCGTCCCGGTGAACCCGCCCTCGTCCAGGGCGGTTCGGATCGCCCCGACCCGCCCGTCCATCATGTCCGAGGGGGCGACCACATCCGCCCCGGCGGCGGCGTGCGACAACGCCGCCCGCACCAGCTGCTCGACCGTTGGATCGTTGGCGATCTCGTCGCCCACGAGGAGGCCGCAGTGGCCGTGCGAGGTGTATTCGCAGAGGCAGACGTCGGTGATCACGAGCAGCTCTGGCAGCGCCGCCTTGAGGGCACGGACCGCGGCCTGGACCGGCGCGTCGGGGTCGAGCGCACCGGAGCCGGCGGCATCCTTGGCGTCAGGGAGCCCGAACAGCAGCACGGCGGGAATGCCTTCGCCTTTGGCGCGTTCGGCTTCGCGCACCACTTCGTCCACCGACAGCTGGAAGACCCCGGGCATCGACCCGACCTCGCGCCGCTGTCCTTCACCCGTGCAGACGAACAGCGGGTAGATGAACATCTCCGGCGAGAGCCGGGTCTCGCGCACCAGGCCGCGCATCGCGGCGCTCCTGCGCAGCCGGCGGGGCCGGTGGACGGGGGCATCGCCGGAGAGGGAGCGCCGATCGGACGGCCGGGCGGCGATGGTGTCGGTGCGGGTCTTGATGGTCATGTTTGCACTCGCACGGGGCCGGCGAAATGCCCTACCAGGGCGTCCACCAGATCCGGAATCGTATACCGCTCCGGCATCACGCTGGTGGTGATGCCGAGCTGGTGCGCGGCTGCCGCAGTGACCGGGCCGATCGACGCGACCACGACCCGGCTGAGCAGGTCGGCGGCCTGCTCGCGGCCGATGGCGTCGACGAAATTCCTGACCGCCGAGGCGCTGGCGAACGTCACCGCGTCGATCTGTCGATCGAGCAGCATGCGATAGACGTCCGGCTCGCCGCCGCCGCCGGGGTGGTCGGGGACCGTACGGTAGGCGATCACCTCGGTGACGTCGGCGCCGGCCTCCTTCAGCCCCTCACCGAGCCGGTCGCTGGCGAGGTCGGCCTGCGGCAGCAGCACCGACGCGCCGCGCAGCGAGCCGGCGGCGCGCATCGCCTCGAGCACGGCCTCGGCGCGGAACTCCGCCGGCGTCAGATCGACGCGGATGCCGTAGCGCTGCAGCCGCGACGCGGTCGAGAGCCCGACGGCGCACAGGCGGACGCCGTGGAGGCTGCGGACGTCCGCGGCCGCGAGCAGGCGCTGCATGAACTGATCGACCGCATTGG
>JAYTEJ010000582.1:0-4057 GCA_043735365.1 Acidobacteriota bacterium | reverse complement strand
GAATCCGCCGCGCTGGCCGATGTACATCCGCCAGGCCAAGCAGTTCCTCCGCAACGTCGACGCCGCGTTCGACGAGCGGAAGTTCGGTTTCGCCAGCCTCGTCGACCTGCTCCGCGCCTGCCAGCGCGACGGGCTGTTCCGGATCGAGCGCGATCGCCAGGGCGTGATGCGCGTGTTCCCCGGCAATGTCATGCAGGGCGCCTCGACCCCGGCGGGCGCCGCCGGTGAAGGCCAGGCGAGCGACGACGACAACCGCGGCAATGTCGCTGAGCCGGTGCCGGTCGACGACGACGCCGCAGCCGAGGAGTGGCCGGAGACGGTGCCTTCGGCCCAGAGCGACGTGGTCGAGGGGGACGTGGTCCAGGAGATGAACACCACGCCGGACGTGGTCGACGGCGAGGCGACGTTCGAGCTCAACGCCGGTCAGCCCGCCGCGCCGCCCAAGGGCCGCGGCCGCGGCCGCACCAAATCCGCCGCCGGCGGCCGTGCCGCCGCCGAACCGCGCGCCAGCCGCAAGGCCGCGGACGGTGCCGCACCGAAGGCGCGCAAGACGGCGGCAAAGCCGCGCGCGCCGCGGACCACCCGTGCGCGCAAGAACACTCCCGCGCTCTAGCCTTCAACCATCACCCGCGTTGTCGTCGAACAGCGGCAGCGCGGGTTCCGCTTTCTCTCCACCCGCCGGATCGACGAGATTATGAACGCTGGCGCCGAGCAGCCTGACCGGCCGCCGGCCGGCCTCGGTGCGTTCGAGCAGGGCCACCGCGCGGCTGCCGATGTCGTCGGCGTCGCGCGTCGGCGGCAGCCGCGAGTGGCTGCGGGTGATGGTGGTGAAGTCCGAGTAGCGGACCTTGATCGTCACCGTCCGGCAGGTGAGCCCGCGGCGCTCCAGCCACGCGGCGCCGTCCCGCGCCATCTCGTCCACTTCGGCGCGAATTTGCGCGAGGTCGGTCAGATCCTCCGAGAAGGTGTTCTCCGTGCCGGACGACTTGGCGGAGCGGTTCGGCACGACCGGGCGGTCGTCGACGCCGTCGGCCAGCCGCCGCAGCCAGTCGGCGTTGCTGCCGACCGCGTCGCGCAGCGTCGCCGCGTCGACGGCGCGCACGTCCACCAGCTGTTCGATGCCGCGCTTCCGGAGCCGCTCGGCCGTGACCGGGCCCACGCCCCAGAGGGCGTCCACCGGGAGCGTGCGAAGGAACTGCTCGACCCGCTCCGGCGCAATCACCGTCAGCCCGTCCGGCTTCTGCCAGCCGGAGGCGATCTTGGCGAGAAACTTGTTCGGCGCGACCCCCGCCGAGGCGGTCAGGCCGGTCGCCTCGTGGATGGCCTTCTTCAGCCGCTGCGCGACGGTGCGTCCGAGCGGCTCTCCCCAGGCGTTTTCGGTGACGTCGAGATACGCTTCGTCGAGCGACAGCGGCTCGACCAGCGGCGTTACCGACCGGAAGATCGTGAACACCGCCTCTGACGCCGCCTTGTACTTGCCGAAGTCCGGCCGGACGATGACGAGCGACGGGCACAGCCGCACCGCCCGCGACATCGGAATCGCCGAGCGGACGCCGAACGCCCTCGCCTCGTAGCTGGCGGCGGCGACGACGCCGCGGTGCTCGGGAGAGCCGCCGACTGCGACCGGGTGTCCGCGCAGCTCGGGCTTGTCGCGCTGTTCGACCGACGCATAGAACGCGTCCATGTCGATGTGCAGGATCCGGCGCACGTCACCGCGCCTCCAGGGGCGGGGCTGGGAATTGGCGGGTCACGGTGCTTCGAGACTAGCACGCCGGCTGGGGCGCGGATTGCGCGGACCGAGAGGCGCCGCTACAGTGGGTGAGGGTACGAGGCCTGCGCCGTCCGGGAGCGCGCGGCAGTTCGGAGCACACTTGATGAGCCTTCTGCGACGTCTCACTGCCGTCTCCGTGGTGATGATGGCTGCCACGCTGCCGCTGCGGATTGTCGCGCGGGGCGGCGCCGGGGCCGTCCCGCGCGCCAGCTACCAGGACGAGATCCGCCGCTTCCGCGAGGCGCGCGCCGTCGAACTCAAAGCCGCGGATGGCTGGCTGACGGTCGCGGGTCTGTTTTGGCTGAAGCCGGGCCCCAATGTGGCCGGGAGCGCGCCGGGCAGCGACGTGCTGCTGCCGGCGGCGGGGCCGGCGCGGCTGGGCGTCTTCACCCTCGCGCAGGAGCGGGTGACGTTCGAGCCTGCCGCCGGGGCGGGCGTGACCGCGGCGGGGACGCCGGTCGCCTCGGCCATCGAGGCGCCCGCCGACGACGTCGCGGCGCTGGCGTCGGGAGACCTGCGGATGTTCGTGATCCGGCGCGAAGACCGCTTCGGCGTCCGGTTGCGCGATTTGAAGAACCCGGCGCGGGCGCAGTTCCGGGCGCTGCGCTACTTCCCGGTGCGTTCCGCCTACCGCGTCCGCGCGACGTTCGTCGCCTACGCGCAGCCGAGACCGATCAGGATTCCAAACGTGCTCGGCCAGGTGCTGGACATGACCAGTCCGGGGTACGTGACCTTCACGATCGGCGGCCGTCAGCTGCGGCTCGAACCGGTGTACGAAACCGACGCGCACGAGGAATTCTTCTTCATCTTCAAGGACCTGACCAGCCGGGATGCCACCTACGGCGCCGGACGGTTCCTGCACAGTCCGCTGCCGCGCGCCGGCATTGTCGATCTCGACTTCAACAAGGCCTACAATCCCCCCTGCGCGTTCACCGACTTTGCCACCTGCCCGCTGCCGCCGAAGGAGAACCAGCTCGACGTCCGCATCGAGGCGGGAGAGCTCGCGTACCACCTCCGGCCGAGCGGCCGCTAGCAAGGGGTGGCAGGGGCCAAGGTGCACGGTGCAAGGTGCAGTGGTGGAGCGGCGGGATGCGCTCGAAAGTGACCAAATTGGCACTCTCGTTAAATCAGACAATTTTGTCTGGCGATGTCGCGGTTCTGTCGAAGTTCGTCAGAACGCGTCAGAACCCTTGAAGCGCGGTGCGGCGGCGCTGATAATACCCGTTCGGGAATTTATTCTTCGCCGTTCTCATCCAGCCGCGACTACGAAAGGACACAAAAATGGGTTCCGCTTCCTCCGGCCACGCCATTCGCAGCATCAGTGAATGGGGCACGACTCTCAGCCAGCGGCCGGTGACCGCGGGCAGGAAAATGACCGACGATTTTGGCTCCCTGACGTTCAACGACGAGGCCCAGCGGGCGCGGCTGCCCAAGGACGCCTACCGGGCGCTGCGCCGCGCGGTGGCCCAGGGGGAGGCGCTCGACGCCTCGGTGGCCGACATCATCGCCAGCGCCCTCAAGGACTGGGCGGTCGAGCACGGCGCCACCCACTACACGCACTGGTTCCAGCCGATGACCGGCATCACCGCCGAGAAGCACGACAGCTTCCTGTCGCAGACGCCGGACGGCCGCGGCGTCGCGGAGTTCAGCGGCAAGGAGCTGATTAAAGGCGAGCCCGACGCCTCAAGCTTCCCCTCCGGCGGCATGCGCTCCACCTTCGAGGCGCGCGGCTACACCGCCTGGGACCCGACCAGCCCGCCGTGGCTGCTGGTGACCTCGAACGGCACCACGCTCGTCATTCCCACCGCCTTCGTCAGCTGGACCGGGGACGCGCTCGACAAGAAGACGCCGCTGCTGCGCTCGATCGAGGCGGTCTCGAAGCAGGCGGTCCGGATCCTCAAGCTGTTCGGTTCCAAGGCGCAGCGGGTCCACGCCACCTGCGGCCCCGAGCAGGAATACTTCCTCATCGATCGGCAGTTCTACTTCACCCGCCCCGACCTGATCAACGCCGGCCGCACGCTCTTCGGCGCCCGGCCGCCGAAGGGGCAGGAGATGGAGGATCACTACTTCGGCTCCATCCCCGATCGCGTGCTCGCCTACATGCAGGAATGCGAACGTGAGCTCTACAAGGTCGGGGTGCCGATCAAGACCCGCCACAACGAGGTCGCACCGGGACAGTTCGAAGTGGCGCCGATCTTCGAGAACGCCAACGTCGCCACCGACCATCAGATGATGACGATGGAGATGCTGCGGCGGATCGCGCCGAAGTACGGGCTCGCCTGCCTG
>JAYTEJ010000581.1:0-7562 GCA_043735365.1 Acidobacteriota bacterium | reverse complement strand
TGAACCTCGACGCCAAGGGGGGCCTCGAGAAGATCCGGGCCACCTCGACCGTGCGCATGACCGGCCACGTCACCGCCAAGGATCTCCCCGACGGTGATGCGAAGAGCGCCGCCATTACCATGGTGGCCAAGCGACCCAACCTGATGCGGCGGGAACAGGTCCTGAACGGCGAGAGCGTTGTCAGTGCCTTCGACGGCACCACCCTGTGGATGGCGCGCGGCTCGATGCCGCCCCAGGAGGCGCCCGGCCCGCAGGCCGCCTACGCTCGCCAGGACGCCGAGTTCGACAGCGTCTTCGTGGACTACAAGGAGAAGGGGACGGCGATTGCCCTGGTCGGGAGAGAGAAGCGAGAGGGGGCCGAGGTGTTTCACCTCAAGGTGACGAAGAAGGGCGGGCCGCCGCAGGACTACTACCTGGATGCCTCCACCGGGCTCGAGCGGGTGGTCTCGGTCACGATCAATCCCGGCGGGACCCCGACGACGATTGCCACCGAGCTCGGCGACTACCGGGAGGTTGACGGCCGGATGGTGCCGTTTTCCATCCGCCAGCGTGTCAACGGCACGGTCAGTGCCTCGACGACGATGGACAGGGTGGAGTTCAACGTGCCGGTGGAGGATTCGACGTTCAGGATGCCGGCACCGAAATGAGCGCCTCGATTTTCGTGAGCAGCGCGTCGCTGCTGAGCGGCCGCGCCAGCCGGTCCGGCCGCGGCGCGGCGCCCGGCCGTCCGAGGTAGACGGCGCGCAGCCCCGGCTGCCGCCGGCGCAGCGTCTCGACGAGCGCCATGCCCGGCATGTCCTCGAGGGCCGTCTCCACCAGCGCGATGTCGACCCGGCGATCCGTCAGGCAGGCCAGCAGCGCGTGCCCCGAATGCGCCGCATCCGCGACGTCGTAGCCCGCGCGGTCGAGGACCCGCCGCGCCGCGGCCCGCAACTCGCTGTCGGGGGTGACGAGCAGCACACTGATCCCGCAGCGGCCGGCGGCCGCGCTCCACATCGAATCCACCGAGATTGAGCCCCGCCGGACCGCGCACACATCCATCGTTCGACACCCGTGGGAAGGCCTGACGGAAATGGACAACGACGGTCAAAAGGCAAGGGGAATGCCGCTGGGAAATCGGCCGAATTTCTAGATTCCGCCATGGTCCGCCGCCGGGCGGCGTTACGTTTCAGACCATTGATCACGGAAATTGCGCGGGCCCGACCGCGTGTGCGGGCTGCGCCTCAGGCGCGCAGTCGCTCCTGCAGCTTCTCCCGGCAGCCGCGGCTGAGGGGCAGGCGCGCCCCGGTCCTCAGGACCACCGAATACTCGCCGTTCAGCCAGGGCTGGAGCTCCTGGATGCGTTCCATGTTGACGATCCGCGACCGGTGGATGCGGAAGAACTTCTCCGGGTCCAGGCGCCCCTCGATGGCATTCATCGTCTCGCGCAGGAGGTGCGCGGTGTTGCCGACGTGCAGCTGCACGTAATTGCCGGAGGCCTCGATCCAGTCGATTTCATCCGCCCTCAGGAAGAACAGCCGGCCGCCAGACTTGACCACCAGGCGCTCCGACCGCGGCTGGTCCTTCCGCAGGTCCTTGACCAGCGCCAGCAGCCGGCGTCCGAGGTCGCCGGTCTCGTCCCGCTCGATTTGCCGGCGCGCTCGCTGCAGCGCATCGGTGAAGCGCTCGCGATCGAACGGCTTGAGCAGGTAATCGAGCGCCTTTACCTGGAACGCCCGCAGGGCGTGCTGGTCGTGCGCGGTCACGAAGATCACCAGCGGCATGCGCTCGCCGCCGACCGCGTCGATCACTTCGAAGGCGTCCATCTGCGGCATCTGGACGTCGAGGAACACCAGGTCGGGCGCGAGGTTGGCGATCGAGGCCACCGCCTCCTCGCCGTCGCGGCATTGTCCGACGATATCGATGTCCGCCTCGTTGAAGAGGAGGGAGGTCAGCCGCTCGCGCGCCAGCGGCTCGTCGTCGACCACGAGGGTGCGGATTCTCTTCATGTCGTCCTCTCCCTGAGATAGGGCCGGCCGGCCCCTGGCCCGGGACCGGCCTGCGCCTGATCTCCGGCCTGGGCCCCGGTCCGGCCGTGGTGGTCCTCGCGCCACGGCACCGCGATGACCACCGTCACCCCCGGCTCGTGGTGATGGAATTCGAAACGAAAGTCGGCTCCGAACTGATGCTGCAGCCGCGCCCGCGTCGTCGACACGCCAATCCCCTTCTGCAATGCCGAGAGCGCGTTCTCCGACAGCCCGGCGCCGTCGTCCTGGATCTCGATCCGGAGCTTGTCGTGATCGCGGCGCGCGGTGATGTCGATGTGCCCCGGCCCCGCCTTCCTGGCGATGCCGTGCTTGACGGCGTTTTCGACCAGCGGCTGGAGCAGCAGCGACGGCACGAGCGTGTCGAGGGCGTCGGGATCGATGTCGAAGCGGACGATGAGGCGATCGGCGAAGCGGGTCTGCTCGATCTCGAGATACTTCGAGACGAAGTCGAGCTCGGTCTGAAGGGTGACGTCGGGGTGGCCGACGTGCTCGAGCGTCATCCGCAGCAGGTCGCTGAGCTGCATCAGCATGCGGTCGGCTGCCTCGACGTCGCTGTGCATCAGGCTCGACACCGCGTGCAGGGTGTTGAACAGGAAGTGCGGCTGCAGCTGCTGCTGCAGGGCGGCCATCCGGGCGGCGACCAGCCGGGTCTCTAGCTGCGAGGAGCGCAGCTCGCGGTCGCGCGACTCACGGTAGTAGAGGACGGCGAGGCTGAGGCCGGCGATGGCCCAGTAGGTCATCATCTCCCAGTCGACCGTTTCCAGCGTCGACCGCTGGACCCGCGCCCACCAGGAGTACTCCATGCCGCGCGACACCGCCATCCACCACCGCACCGACGCCATCGCGGCGATGTGCCCGAAGGAAAAGAGGGCCACGGCCGGGGCGTGCACGAGGAAGGCGATCCCAATCCCCTGGCGCTCGAGCCGGAAATGCTGCGACAGCCAGACGATGGCGGGGGTGAACAGCGCCCAGGTGTACCAATAGGTGGCGTTGAGGACGATGATGGTGGTCCAGTCGCCCCAGGCCTTGTCGATGGTGCCGGTGAACTGCAGCGCCAGCGCCGAGGAGACGATCGTGAGCAGCGTGGAGACGGCGAGGACGGCATGCCAGCGCAGCCCATAGCGGGGCCGTGCCGGCGCGGGCAGGTCCGCACCGGCGCCGTTCAGATCGAGCAGCCGATCCGCGGGTGGTTTCATGCTTATGCCAACGCCCAGGCCCCAAAGGCCGGCAAACCGCTGGACCATTAGACGGTAGAGGAGCCCGTTTCGCCTTACGCCAGCACAATAATTCCGGCCACGCCGGCCGCGCCGCTCCCGTGGGTGCCCCGCCCCGCGTCACCCCGCGCGCCGTTGGTCCCTGGCCGACTGCGATTCGTCCCTGTGCGCTTTTTCCGACGCACTGTTGTCCCCCGCACTCTGGTACCCGGCCCGTTGGCACCCTGCCGTGCCCCTTCTCGCCCCTCTCTTTTCGGAAAAACGTGTGTATCATGATCGCGTGAGCATTGCGACCACTCGCGGCTACCGCAACCTGAAATCCGGCGACGCGTTTACCGTGGGTGATGCCACCGACCTCTACGAGGTCGAGCGATGGGGGAAGGGCTACTTCTCCATCTCCGCATCCGGCCACGTGCTCGTGCACCCGACCAAGGATCCCGCCCGGTCCATCGACCTCAAGCAGCTCACCGACCACCTGCTGCTGCGGGGCATCGGGCTGCCGGTGCTGCTGCGCTTCAGCGACATCCTTCGCCACCGCGTCGGCGACATCCACAACGCCTTCAAGGCGGCCATTACCCAGCACCAGTACGAGGGGAAGTACATCTGCGTCTACCCTATCAAGGTGAACCAGCAGCGCCAGGTGGTCGAGGAAGTGCTCGATTTCGGCCGTGAATACGGCTTCGGGCTCGAGGCCGGCTCCAAGCCCGAGCTGCTCGCGGTGATGGCTCAGGCGTACAACGACACGCCAATCATCTGCAACGGCTTCAAGGACGCGGAATTCATCGAGATGGCGATGCTCGCCCAGAAGATCGGGCGTAACGTCATCCCGGTGGTCGAGAAATACACCGAGCTCGGCCTGATCCTGAAGTACGCCGAAAAGGTCGGGGTCCGCCCCCAGATCGGCATGCGAGTCAAGCTCGCGGCGCGCGGCAGCGGCCGCTGGCAGGGCTCGGGCGGCTACCGCTCCAAGTTCGGCCTGACGGTCGCGGAGGTGCTGCGCGGCCTCGAAGAGCTGAAGTCGCGCGGCATGCAGGACTGCTTCAACCTCCTGCACTTCCACCTCGGCAGCCAGATTCCCAACATCCGCATCGTCAAGGGGGCGCTCAACGAGGCGGCGCGCGTCTACACCGAACTCGTCAAGGCCGGCGCCGGGCTGAAGTTCCTCGATGTCGGCGGCGGCCTCGGTGTCGACTACGACGGCTCGCAGACCAACTTCGAGTCGAGCGTCAACTACACCCTCGAGGAGTACGCCAACGACGTCGTCTATCACATCCAGACGGTGTGCAACGACGAGAAGGTCGCCCACCCGACCATCATCTCGGAGAGCGGGCGGGCGATTGTCGCTTATCACAGCGTCCTCATCTTCAACGTCCTCGGGGTGTCGTCGTTCGGCGACGAGAAGATCCCCGACTCCATCAAGCCGGACGAAGCGGAGCAGCCGGTCATCGACCTGCTCGAGACCTACCAGAACCTCAACGCCCGGAACGCGCTCGAGGGCTACCACGACGCGCAGCAGGCGCTCGACATGGCGCTGAACCTGTTCACCGGCGGCTACCTGCCGCTCGAACAGCGCTGCCAGGCGGAAAACCTCTACTGGGCGATCCTGGTGAAGCTGCGCAAGCTGGCCGCGCAGATGGACGAGGTACCGGAGGACCTGCAGGGCCTCGACGACACGATGGCCGACACCTACTTCTGCAACTTCTCGCTGTTCCAGTCCTGTCCCGACAGCTGGGCGATCAAGCAGCTGTTCCCGGTGATGCCGATCCACCGCCTCAACACGCCGCCGACCCACCACGCGGTGCTCGGCGACATCACCTGCGACTCGGACGGCAAGATCGATCAGTTCATCGATCGCCGCGACGTCAAGCGGACGCTGCCGCTTCACACCGTCAACGGCGATCCCTACTACCTCGGTGTCTTCCTGATCGGCGCCTACCAGGAAATCCTCGGCGACCTCCACAATCTCTTCGGGGATACCCATGCCGTGCACGTCAGTCTCGACGATCGCGGCAGCGTCGTCCTCGACGCGGTGATCAAGGGGGATACGGTCAAGGAAGTGCTCGACTACGTCGAGTTCGACGCCGAGACGCTGGTGCGCAAGCTGCGGCAGGACGTCGAGCTGGCGGTGCGCGAGGGAAGAATCAGCTACGAAGAATCAGGCCGTCTCCTGGGGTTCTACGAAGACGGCCTGAACGGCTATACCTACCTGGAAGACCCCAAAGAACGCTGAGCGATGCCCGCCGTCAGGCGGGCTGCTTGGCGCAGAAGCGGTCGAACGCCTGGGTCAGCTCCGTGGCGATGGCCTCGGCGTTGCGGCTCTCGATCTGGCTCCGCTCCATCATGTAGAGCAGCTTGCCGTCGCGGAGCAGGCCGATCGACGGCGACGACGGAGGGTGGCCGGTGAAGTACTGGCGGGCGCGATCGGTCGCTTCGATGTCCGCTCCGGCGAAGACCGTGGCGACGAGGTCGGGACGGTTGGGATTGCGAAGCGCCGTCGCGAGCCCAGGCCGGGCCTTGCCGGCCGCGCAGCCGCAGACCGAGTTGACCACCAGCAGCACCGTGCCGGGGGACTCCTTGACGGTCCGATCGACGGCGTCGGCCGTCCGCAGCTCGGTGGCGCCCATGTCGGTCATTTCCCCGCGCATCGGGGCAATCAGATATTCGGGATATGGCATTTCTTGTCTGTCCTTTCAAAAGCCGTCCAATCCGGACGGCCTGTCGTCAGTGGGAAGTCGGTCCTGCGAGTGAGGCCTCACGTTTGGCCTTGAACTCGTTGCCCGCCGTCCACTCCGGGAAGGCGTCGGCGTTGGCGACGCGGTAGCCGACGGCGAAGAACAACTGGGCATCCTCCACCGCGCCCGAGAGATCCCAGTCCGGTTTGATCTGGTCGGACGGGGAGTGGTAGTCGATCTCCGTGTACTCGTCGCGCTTCTTCTTGCCGTACTCGGCGGTCTTGCCGACGTAATCGATGCCGCCGTCCGGATCCAGCGCCGGCACCCCCTGTTTCGCGAAGTTGAAATGATCCGAGCGGTAGTAAAACCCCTTCTCGGGCTCCGGATCGGGGCGCAGCGTCCGCCCCTGCTCGGCGGCCGCGGTCCGCAGGTAGTCGTCGAGTGACGACGCCCCCATGCCGACGACGGTGATGTCCTTGGTGCGCCCCCACTGGTTGACGCCGTCGAGATTGATGTTGGCCGCGGTCTTTGCCATCGGATAGAGCGGGTTGGTGGCGTAATACTCCGAGCCGAGCAGCCCCTGCTCCTCGGCGGTGACCAGCAGGAACAGGATCGATCGCTTCGGCTGGGGCTGGATCCTCGTGAATCCACGGGCGATCTCCAGGACCGCGGCCACGCCCGAGGCGTTGTCGAGCGCGCCGTTGTAGATCGTGTCCCCCTTGACCGGGGCGCCGACCCCGAGATGATCCCAGTGCGCCGTGTAGATTACGTACTCGTCCTTCATCCGCGCGTCGCTGCCCTCGAGCCTGGCGACGACGTTCTGCGAATCGATGGTGCGCAGGGTATTGGCGATGCCGAGCGAGGCCTTGACGCCGAGCGCCACCGGCTTGAAGTCGCGCGTCAGCGCCTGCCTCCTCAGCGCGCCGAAATCCTTCCCCGCCATCGCGAAAATCTTCTTCGCGGTCTCGAGCGTGATCCAGCCTTCGACCGCGGCGCGGTCCATGTTCTTGTTCGGCGTCACCAGGCTGAACTTCTCCTGGAGGTTGCCCTGGACGACGGAGAACGGGTAGCCGGCCGGGCCGGTGTCGTGCACGACCAGGATTCCCGCGGCCCCCTTGCGCGCCCCTTCCTCGAACTTGTAGGTCCAGCGGCCGTAATACGTCATCGCATTGCCGCCAAAGGCTTTCGGATCGAGGCGGGCCGGATCGGCAGGATCCGGGACGGCGGGGTCGTTGACCAGCACGATGATCGTCTTGCCCTTGACGTCCACGTCCTTGAAGTCGTTCCAGCCGTACTCGGGCGCTTCCACACCGTAGCCGGCGAACACGACGTCGGAACCGGCGATCGACGCATCAGGTGCGACGTGCTTCGACCACGCCACGACATCATCTTTCCACTTCAGCCCGAGTGTCTTCGCGCCTTTGGTGAAGGTGAGGGGCTTGGTTTCGCTGCCGGTGATGCCGACCAGCGGAACCTTCTGGATGTAGGTGCCGTCGGGGTTGCCCGGTTTCAGTCCGAGCTCCTTGAGCTTCATCTCGAGGTACCCGACCGTGATGTCTTCGCCGACGGTGCCGGGGGCCCGTCCCTGGAACTTGTCCAACGCCAGCCGCGTGGTCGCTTCGAGAATCGCCGCCGGCTCGATTTTCGGC
>JAYTEJ010000580.1:0-2137 GCA_043735365.1 Acidobacteriota bacterium | reverse complement strand
CCACCCTACGACGCCGCGGTGATCGAGCGGCTGGAGGCCGCCGGCGCGGTGATCGTCGGCAAGACCAACTGCGACGAATTCGCGATGGGGTCGTCGACGGAGAATTCGGCCTACGGCCCGACCCGGAACCCCTGGGACCTCGATCGGATTCCGGGCGGGTCGAGCGGCGGGTCGGCGGCCGCGGTCGCGGCACGGATGGTGCCGCTGTCGCTCGGCTCGGACACCGGCGGCTCGATCCGCCAGCCGGCCGCGCTCTGCGGCGTGGTCGGCTTCAAGCCGTCCTACGGCCGCGTCTCCCGCTACGGTCTGATTGCCTTCGCCTCGTCGCTCGACCAGATTGGGCCGTTCGCGACGACGGTGGCGGATGCGGCGCTGGCGATGGACGCCATCGCCGGACACGATCCGCGGGACTCGACCTCCTCTCCCGCGGAGGTACCGTCCTTCAGCCGCGCCGTGGCCGATGCGGACGGCCGCCTCACGGGGGTGCGGATCGGGGTGCCGCGCCAGCTGTTCGCCGAAGGCGTGGACCCTGAGGTCCTGGCCGCCTTCGATGCCGCGCTCGAGGTGGCGCGCCGTCTCGGCGCGCAGATCGTCGACGTGCCGCTGCCCTACAACGCCCAGGCCATTCCGGTCTACTACATCGTCGCCACCGCGGAGGCGAGTTCGAACCTGGCGCGGTACGACGGGGTGCGCTACGGGTTCCGCGCCGGCGGGGCGCACAGCCTTGGCGAGATGTACGAGCGGACGCGCGAGCAGGGCTTCGGCCGCGAGGTCAAGCGGCGGATCATTCTGGGCACCTACGTGCTGAGCGCCGGGTATTACGACGCCTACTACCTCAAGGCGCAGCAGGTGCGGACGCTGATCCGCCGCGACTACGACCAGGCGTTCGCCGCGGTCGATCTGATCGCCATGCCGACCAGCCCGACACCGGCCTTCCCAATCGGGGAGCGCACCGGGGACCCGGTGCAGATGTACCTCGCCGATGTCTTCACGGTCAGCGCTAATCTCGCGGGCCTGCCCGCGGTGACCGTGCCCTGCGGCTTCGCCTCCGGCCGCCTGCCGGTAGGCCTCCAGCTGACCGGCCGTCCGATGGACGATGCCCAGGTGCTGCGGGCGGCCGATGCCTACGCGCGGGCGACATCCTGGTCCAGCGAATGTCCGGCGCCGACGCCCGCCTCGCCGTCGCGCTAACGCGCGTCCCGGATCTGCCGCGCTGGATCGACACGCGGGGCATGCTGCTCTCCGGGCGGGCGGTGGTGTTCGGGGAGGCGTCCGGCGGGCCGGGCTTCGTTGCCGCCGTGCCCGACGCGGCCCTCGCCTCGGTCGTCGGACGGCCGCCGGCCCGCGTCCTGCAGCGGACGATCGCCTCGCTGACGGGGGACGTCAACGTCCTGGCGCAGATGGAGGACGCGGACTACGTCGCCGCGGCGCTGCCCGACTGGCGCCGTCAACGCGCCCTGATCCACATCCTGGCCGAGCGTGAGCCGGCATCGGCGCCGATCGATCCCGGGACCCGCCTCTTCAACCGCCACACTGCACCGGCCTTCGACCATGTGCCGGATCCACTGCGCCGGGAGCTGCTCGATGCCCTGAACGGGCGGACCGTGTCGCGGTTCGTGCCCGGCCTGCTGCCGGCGGCGCCGGCGATCGCCAGCCGCGCCACCGTGCCGATGGCGGCGGTGTGGGCGGATGGACGGCCGGTGGCCTTCTGCTACCCGGTCTGGCAGACCGAGACGCTGTGGGACGTGTCGATTGAAACCCTGCCCGCCTACCGGCGGCAGGGGCTGGGGCGGCGGGCGGCGCGCCGCCTGATGCGGCACATGCGGGGGACCGGGCGCAGCCCGGTGTGGGGGGCGCTCGAGGCCAACGCTCCGTCGCGCCGGCTGGCGGCGAGCCTCGGGTTTCTCGAGGCCGCCGGCATCGCCGTGTTCACCGCGGCCGCGGGCCCGTCGTCCCGGTCCGGGCCGGTTCGAGAGCGACGCGACGGCGGATGACGGCCGCCGCGGCGGGCGCGGGCCGCGGAATCAGAATCTCAGCGGATCAGTACCGGGCGCTCGGTGGCGCGGAGGATCAGCCAGACGAGCGCGCCAAGAAGCAGGAGCGGGAGCAGCGGGACGAGGACCGCGGCGGTTGCCGC
>JAYTEJ010000579.1:0-1999 GCA_043735365.1 Acidobacteriota bacterium | reverse complement strand
ACCGAGGCCTCCGCCAGCGCCGGCGCATCGTTGATGCCGTCCCCCGCCATCGCCACGACCCGCCCCTCCGACTGCAGCCGCGCGACGACGTCGCGCTTGTGATCGGGCCGGACGTCGGCGACGATCTCGGCGATCCCAAGAGCCCGCCCCACGGCGGCGGCGGTCGCGGCATGATCGCCGGTCAGCATCACGATCCGCAGACCCTCGCGGCGCAGCGCGTCGAGCGCCTCGAGGGTGGACGCCTTGACGGGATCGGCCACGCCGATGGCGCCGGCGGCCTCGCCATCGATCGCCACGAACACGACCGTCTGCCCCTCGGCCCGGCCGGCATCCGCCAGACCGTCAAGGCTGCCGGTCCGGACGCCTCTGCCCTCGAGCAACTCGAGGCTCCCGACCACGACGGCGCGCCCCTCGACTGTGCCCACCACGCCCCGTCCGGTCAGGGAGTCGAACGCCGACGCCTGCGGAACGGAGAGGCCGCGCTCGCGCGCGCCGCCGACAATCGCCGCCGCCAGCGGATGCTCGCTCGCCTGCTCGATCGCCGACGCCATCCGCAGCACGACCCCGTCGTCGAACGGACCCACGGCGGCGACGCTCGCCAGCCGCGGCCGGCCCTCGGTGAGGGTGCCGGTCTTGTCGACAACGAGGGTGTCGACGCGCTCGAGGCGTTCGAGCGCCTCGGCGTTACGGATGAGGACGCCGGCGCCGGCGCCGCGGCCGGTGCCGACCATGATCGCCATCGGCGTGGCGAGGCCGAGCGCGCACGGGCAGGCGATGATCAGCACGGCCACCGCGCTCAGCAGGGCATGCGACACTCGCGGCTCCGGTCCAAAGAAGGTCCAGGCGGCAAACGAGACCACGGCGGTCAGGACGACCGCCGGGACGAACCAGGACGCCACCGCGTCGGCGAGGCGCTGGATGGGCGCGCGCGTCCGCTGGGCCTCGCTCACCATCCGCACGATCTGCGCCAGCAGCGAGTCGGCGCCGATGCGCTCGGCGATCACGATCAGGCTGCCGGTGCTGTTGATCGTCCCGCCGACGACCTGACTGCCGGCTTCCTTCTCGACCGGGAGCGGTTCCCCGGTGACCAGCGATTCGTCGACGACGCTGCGGCCATCGGCGACGACGCCGTCGACGGGAATCTTCTCGCCGGGACGGACGCGGACGCGGTCGCCGACCGCGACGCTGGCGATCGGGATGTCCGTCTCCTCGCCGCCGCGGATCACGCGCGCGGTCTTCGGCGCCAGGCCGAGCAGCGATCGGATCGCCGCGCTGGTGCGGCCCCGGGCCCGCAGCTCGAGCACCTGGCCGAGGAGCACCAGGACGACCACGACCACGGCGGTGTCGAAATAGACCTCGACGGCGCCGTGCATGCGGAACCCGGGCGGGAACCAGCCGGGTGCGATCGTTCCGGCGACGCTGAAGAGGAACGCGGCGCCGACGCCGAGCGCGATCAGCGTGAACATGTTGGCGTGGCGGTTGGCGATCGACGCCCCGCCGCGGACGAAGAACGGCCAGCCGGCCCAGAGCACGACCGGGGTGCCGAAGAGCAGCCCGACCCAGTTCGCGAGGCGCATGTCGACGCGGCCGCCGAGGCCGGGACCGAGCACCATGTCGCCCATCGCCAGCAGGACCACCGGCAGCGCCAGCAGGCCGCCGACGCGGAACCGGCGCGTCATGTCCACGAGCTCGGCGTTGGGCGGTTCGTCGAGTGTCACCGTGCGCGCCTCGAGGGCCATCCCGCAGATCGGGCATGGACCCGGACTATCGCGAACGATCTCGGGATGCATCGGGCACGTGTAGTCGACCCGTACGGCCGGAAGCGTCGAGAGATCGGGCTCGAGCGCCATGCCGCACTTCGGACAGGCGCCCAACCGCTCCTGCCGGACCTCCGGATCCATCGGGCACGTGTAGATGGTGCCGGCCGGCGCCGGCGCCTGGTCCACCGCCGGCTTGGCCGCCGCGGGCTCGAGAAACTCGCCCGGGTCCGAGGCGAAGC
>JAYTEJ010000578.1:0-20472 GCA_043735365.1 Acidobacteriota bacterium | reverse complement strand
CGGAGAACGACGCGCAGCGGCGTGCCGCGCTCGAGCCCTTCGGAGACCTGACGGATGGTGAGCAGATCGGAGAAGCTGTAGTCGCGGCGCTCGCCCGCGGGATCGCGCTGGCGCAGCAGCCCCCACTTCTCGAGGTAGCGCAGATGCCGCTCGGTGACCGCGGGGTAGACGCCGCGGATGTCGCGCAGACCGTAGGGACCACCCGTGGATGACGGGAGCGACGTCATTGTCCGGACGATGCGCGATGGCGGGGGGAATGTCAAGCCGGTCGGATGCAGCCGGTCGGATGCAGGATGGATGCAGGATGTCGGATGCAGGATAATGTCGCATGCTGCTCGCCGGAGACGTCGGTGGAACGAAGACACTGCTGGGGATCTTCCGATCCGGCGACGCCCGGCCCGGCCCGGAACACGTCGAGTCGTTCGTCACCCTCGACTATCCAGGGCTCGAACCGATGGTGCGCGGCTTCCTCCGCGCCCGTGGCGTCGCTTCCGCGGACATCGAGGCGGCCTGCTTCGGCGTCGCCGGCGCGGTGACCGAACAGGTCGCGCGCCTGACCAACGTCCCGTGGCGGATCAGCGGCGCCGACCTCAAGGGGGCGCTGGGATTTCGGCGGGCGCGATTGCTGAACGACCTCGAGGCGCTGGCCTACGGCGTCACCACCCTGGTGCCCTCGGAACTGTGCGTGCTGCAGCGGGGAACGCCGTCGCCTGGGGGGAACGCGGCGGTCGTCGCCGCCGGCACCGGCCTCGGCGAAGCCATCCTCCTGAACGTCGACGGCCGCCTGGTGCCCGGCGAGTCCGAAGGCGGCCACGCCGACTTCGGCGCGCGCACGCCCCGCGAGCTCGACCTGGTGCGCGAGCTGACGCGGGTGTTCGGGCGCGCCAGCGTCGAGCACGTGCTCTCCGGCCCGGGAATCGTCAACCTCTATCAGTTCACCCACGACGCGTTCGGGACCGGCCGCCGGCTGTCCGCGAACAGTATCGCGCCCGCCCGGCTCTGCGGCGCCGTCGGCGAGGTGGAGGACGCGGCGGAGCTGCCGGCGCGCATCAGCGCCGCCGCGACCGAGCGCACCTGCTCCAGGTGCGTCGAGGCCATGGACATGTTCGTCTCGGCGTATGGGGCCGAAGCGGGCAACGTCGCGCTGCGGGCGGTGGCCACCGCGGGCGTCTTCATCGGCGGCGGCATCGCGCCGAAGATCCTGCCGGCGCTGCAGAGCGGTCTCTTCCTCGATGCCTTCCTCGCCAAGGCCCCGATGCAGGACCTGGTCGCGTCGATTCCGGTCTCGGTGATCCTGCATGAAGAGACCGGGCTGCTCGGGGCGGCCGCCTACGCCCAGTACCTGACGCGCACGGCCTGATCGGCCGCGCCTCCGTGTTAGCATCCCGCAACAGCTTCTGGGGGGTCCGTGCAAAAGTTCATGAGTGTCCGAGCGTTCCTGTTCGTCGTCGCCGCTGTCTGCCTGGGAGCCGCCCCAGCCGCGGCCCAGCAAACCGGCGGCATCGTCGGGAAGGTCGTCGACACCGGCGGGGCGGTGCTGCCCGGCGTGACGGTCGAGGCGAGGGGGGACGTACTGCCGGGACCGCGGACGACCGTGACTGACGGCAACGGCGAATACCGGCTGCCGGCGCTGCCCCCCGGCGCCTACAAGGTGAAATTCGAGTTGTCGGGCATGCAGGTCGTGACGCGTGACGCGCTGGTGCAACTGGCGCAGGACACCGCCGTCAATGCCTCGCTCGGCGTCGCCGGCGTCGCCGAGAGCGTGACCGTCACCGCCTCGGCCTCGCTGGTCGAGCGCGACAGCGCCACGATCAAGAGCGGGCTGTCGAACCAGCAGATTCTCTCCCTGCCCGTGGGGCAGGATTACCGCGATCTGATCAGGCTGATTCCGGGAGTGCAGGTCACGCAGGACACCGTCCGCGGGCCAAGCGCCGGTGGAAGCGGCCAGGACAACGTCTACCAGTTCGACGGCGTCAACGTCACCCTGCCGCTCTTCGGCACGCTGTCGGCCGAGCCCGCCTCGCACGATATCGCGCAGGTGACGACGATCAAGGGCGGGGCGCGGGCGGTGGACTTCGATCGGTCCGGCGGGTTCACGATTGATTCGGTCAGCAAGTCGGGGACGTCGAAGCTGACCGGACAGCTCAGCTACCAGCTGCAGACCGCGGGCATGTCGGCCAAGCTGGACAGCGGTGCGCGGTCGCGTTACGACCAGGACCGCGGCTGGCTGGTGGTCAACGCCGGCGGACCGGTGATCCCGGAACGGCTGTTCTTCTACGGGTCCTTTTACCGGCCCGGGACGACCCGCAACAACCGCGCGAACAACTACGGTGCGCTGCCGAAATATGAAAGCACGCGGAACGAAGGCTTCGGCAAGCTCACGCTGACGCCGATCAGCAGCGTGCTGATCAACGCCAGCTATCGCGATTCGAAGCGGGTGGACAAGAGCGACCTGTTCGCCGCCAATGCCGCCGCCACGACCGGTACCGGCAGCGAGATCCGGCAGAAGATCGGCACCGTCGAGGGCTCGTGGATCATGGGCCCGCGAAGCCACGCCACCTTCAAGTACACCCACTTCGCCAACGGCTCGCTGGGGCGTCCCGATAACATCGCCGGCGTCGGCATCAATACCGCCCTCGGCACGCGGCTCGACCTGGCGCGCCTCGACACCCTCGGCCGCCTGACCGTGCCGGTTCCGGTTGCCGGGCAGACCAGCTTCAACAGCTTCATCCAGCCGCTCGTCGAGCAGTACGGCTTCGTGTCGAACGGCGCGCGGGTCGGCGGCGGCACCGTCGGCTACGGATCCCAGTTCAACGACCAGTCGTTCTTCAGGGATGCCGCGCAGGTCGGCTACAACCTGGTGGTCGGCTCGGGCGTCACCCATGAGCTGCACGTCGGCTATCAGGGCTACGTCGACTCCGAGGACCTGGTGCGCAGCTCGAACGGCTGGGGGGAGATCTCGGTGCCGGGCGGGCGGCTCGCGCCGATCGCCGGGACGGGACAGTCGGCCTTCTACACCGCGCGGTTTCAACGTCAGACCGGCGGGGTCGCGGCGCCCATCCGATCGAAGTACGGGTCGCAGAGCTTCGAGCTGAACGACGCCGTCCGCTGGAGAGCCTGGACGTTCAACCTCGGGCTGCTGGCCAGCAACGACCGCCTCTACGGCCAGGGGCTGCGCGAAGACTCGTCGGCGCTCTCGGGCTTCGTCGCCGCGCCCGGCAACAAGTACACGATGTACGAGATCCCCTTCAGCAAGATGCTGCAGCCGCGGATCGGCGCCACCTGGGCCTACAACGGCAGCGATACGATCTTCGCGAGCTACGCCAAGTACAACCCGGCCGCGAGCTCGCTGCCCCGCGCCGCCTCCTGGGATCGCAACCTGGTCGGGACCTTCATCGACGCCCACTTCGACGCCAACGGCATGCTGTTCGCGACCGTCCCGGTGGGCTCGTCGTCCGGCAAGCTGTTCGTCAACGACCTGACGCCGCGGGCCGTGGACGAGCTCGTCCTCGGCACCGCCCGCCAGCTCGGCTCGCGCTGGACCGCGCGCCTCTACGGCCGCTACCGCGAGGGCAGCCACTTCTGGGAGGACACCAACAACAACGCCCGGGTCGCCTTCAACCCGCCCCCAGACATTCCGCGCGCCCTCTATATTCCCGACCTCTCCGCGAAGCTCGCGCAGATCGGCAGCGGCTCGAGCTTCGTCATCGCCGAGCTCGACGGCGCCTACACGAAGTATTACGAGGCCACGCTCGAGTCCGAGTGGCGCGACGCGCGCTCGTTCGTGCGCGGCTCCTACACCTTCAGCCGCTATCGCGGCAACTTCGACCAGGACAACTCGTCGAGCGGCAACGACGACAATATCTTCATCGGCTCGTCGAACATCGCCGACGACGCCGGGCGTCAGCTGTGGGATCGGAAGGACGGGATCCTGCGGGGCGATCGGCCGCACCTGCTCAAAATCTATGGCTATCGCGCCCTCCCCTGGAACGCGACCGCCGGCGCCTTTGCCGTGGCCCAGTCGGGACAGCCGTGGGAAGCGTGGAGCTACGAGCCCTACATCGCGCTGACGAGCAGCACCAGCGACACCAACCGCTATGCCGAGCGGGCCGGCTCGCGCCGCAGCCCGTCACACTGGCAGCTCGACTTCAACTACACCCAGAACTTCCGCGTCGCGCCACGGATGAACCTGCAGCTGGCGGGGGATCTGTTCAACGTCTTCAACCGGCAGACCGGCTACGACTATCAGCCGAGCGTTCACAACTCCGAGTTCGGCAAGCCGCGCGCCTACTACTCGCCGCGGCGCTTCCAGCTGGCCGCGCGGCTGCAGTTCTGAGGTGCGGCGGACCGGTCTGAAGGGCTGGTGTCCTAGGAAGATGCCGCGTCTGTCGTATCCGGCCTCGCCGGCCTCCGACGTCGTCGACGACTACCACGGCGTCCGGGTCGCCGATCCCTACCGGTGGCTGGAGGACGCCGGCGATCCGCGGACGCAGGCCTGGGTCGCGGCGCAGAACGCGTTGACGCGCGCGGAGCTGGAGGGTCCGGCGCGCAGCCGGCTGGTCGAGCGGCTGACCCGGCTCTACGACTACCCGCGCACGGGAGTCCCGTTCAGGCGTGGACACCGCTACTTCTTCAGCCACAACACCGGCCTGCAGGACCAGCCGGTGCTCTACGTCCAGGACGGCCCCGCCGGCACGCCGCGCGTGCTCATCGATACCAATACCCTCAGCGCCGCCGGGCCCGTGGCGCTGACCGCGGTCGCGCCGGACGAGGACGGCGGCCGCCTCGCCTACGCCCTGTCCGAGAGCGGCAGCGACCGCCAGACGCTGTTCGTCCGCGACGTCGGGAGCGGTCGGGATCTCGGCGACAGGCTCGAGTGGGTGAAGTTCGTATCGGTCGCCTGGGTCCGGTCCGGCGAGGGGTTCTTCTACACGCGCTTTCCCGCGCCCGGCACGGTCGCGCCCGGCGACGAGCACTACTTCAACCGCGTCTACTTCCATCATCTCGGCGCTCCCCAGGCAGACGATGTCCTGATCTTCGAGAAGCCGGACGAGCGCGAGACGGTCTTCGGCGTCGAGGTCAGCGACGACGACCGCTGGGTGGTGCTGACCGCCTCCCGGGGGTCGAGCGACCGCAGCGAGGTGCACGTCATCGACCGCCGCGCCGCGCCGCAGACGCCGGTGGCGCTGTTCACCGGCTATGCCGCGGCCTACAGCTTCATCGAGGCGGCGGACGGACGGCTGTTCTTCCGCACCGACGACGGCGCGCCGCTCGGGCGCATCGTCTCGATCGATCCGGTGGAGGGCGCGGCCGGCGTGCGCGAGGTCGTCGCCGAGGGCCCCGACAAGCTGTCGGCCGCCGTCGTCGTCCACCGCTCGATCGTGGCGTCCTATCTGCACCACGCCAGCGATCGGCTGCGGCTGTTCGCCCTCTCCGGGGAAGCGGCGGGGGAGATCGAGCTGCCGGCGCTGGGATCGTTGACCGGCATCAGCGGCCGCCCGTCCGATGACGAGATGTTGATTGGCTTCACCTCGTTCACCTATCCGCCAGTGGCGTTGCGGTACGACTTCGCGACGCGTGAGCTCGCGCCGTCTCCCGTGGGGATGCCGGGGCGGGGCGGACACGCGGACGTCAATCCGGCAGACTACCGGATCGTCCAGGTGTGGTATCCGTCAAAGGACGGCACGCCCGTCTCGATGTTCCTGGTGCACCGCGCCGACATCCCGAAGGACGGCAATCGGCCGGTGCTGCTGACCGGCTACGGCGGCTTCAACATCAGCCTGACGCCGGCGTTCGATCCCGCCAACTTCGTGCTGCTCGATGCCGGCGGCATCTATGCCGTGGCCAACCTGCGGGGGGGCGGAGAGTACGGCGAGGCCTGGCACGAGGCGGGGATGCTCGAGCGCAAGCAGAACGTCTTCGACGATTTCATCGGCGCCGCGGAGTGGTTCGTAAGCGCCGGGTATTCGCGGCCGGAGCGAGTGGCGATCGAGGGAGGCAGCAACGGCGGGCTGTTGACGGCCGCGGTCATGCTGCAGCGTCCCGAGCTCTTCGGGGCAGTGATCTGCCGGGTCCCGGTGGTGGACATGCTGCGCTATCACCGGTTCACGGTGGGGCGGTTCTGGATCCCGGAGTACGGCTGCGCCGACGATCCCGCCCAGTTCGCCTGGCTCTACGCCTACTCGCCGCTGCACCGCGTCAGGGACGGCGCCAGGTATCCGCCGATCCTGATTACCACGGCGGACACCGACGACCGCGTCGCGCCCGGCATGGCGAAGAAGTTCGCGGCGCGGCTGCAGGCGGCCGCGGACGCGGACGCGCGCGTCCTCATCAGGATCGAGACCCACGCGGGCCACGGCGCCGGCAAGCCGGTGTCGAAGATGATCGAGGAAGACGCCGACATCTTCGCCTTCCTCTCCCTGATCCTCGGTTAGCGCTGGATCCGGGCGGAGCCGCCCTTGGCAAAGGCACGCACCTGGTCGAGACTGGCCATCGTGGTGTCGCCCGGGAACGTGGCCACCAGCGCGCCGTGGGCCCAGCCGAGCCGCACGGCATCCTCCGGCGTCTCGCCGTTGAGCAGGCCGTAGAACAGCCCCGCGGCAAAGCCGTCGCCGCCGCCGACGCGATCGTAGACATCGATCTCGCAGGTCGGCGCCACGTGCGCCTTGCCGTCGATCCATGCCACCGCGCTCCAGCTGTGCCGGCTGGTCGAGTGGACTTCCCGCAGCGTCGTCGCGACCACCTTCATCTGCGGGTACTTCTCCCTGACCTGCTCGATCATCCCGACAAAGGTGGCGGGGTCGAGCGACGACTTGGACGCCACCTCAGGCCCGCGGATGCCCAGCCCCTTCTGCAGATCCTCCTCGTTGCCGACGAGGACGTCGACGTGGTCGATGATCCGTCCGAGCACCTTGACCGCGCGGGCGTTGCCCCCGGACGCGCTCCACAGCTTCTCGCGGTAGTTCAGGTCGAACGACACCACCGCGCCGTGTGTGCGCGCCGCCTGCATGCCTTCGATAATCAGCTCGGCCGCGGTCTCGGAGAGCGACGCGAAGATGCCGCCGCTGTGGAACCAGCGCACGCCGCTCCCGAAGATGGCGTTCCAGTCGAAATCCCCCGGCTTGAGCTGCGCCGCCGCCTCGTTGCTGCGGTTGTAGAAGACGATCGGCGCGCGGACGCCGTAGCCCCGATCGCTGTAGACCGTGGCCATGTTGGGCCCCCAGGCGCCGTCGTGCTGGAACATCTTGTAGAACGGCGTCACCCCCATCGACCGCACCCGCGAGGCGATCAGCTCGCCAATCGGATACGCCACCATCGCCGAGGCGACGCCGGTCCGCAGGCCGAAGCAGTCGGACAGGTTGGCCGCGGTGTTGAACTCTCCGCCGCTGACGTGGATGGCGCACGACATCGCCTTCCGGAAGGGAACCGGGCCCGGGTCGAGCCGGTGAATCAGGGCGCCCAGGGAGAGGAAATCCAGGGCTCCGGCGGCTGGCACTTTCAACGCAGTTGTCATGGTAGGAACGCTATGCGGGCGCTCGACGCGCTGTCAACGGAAAATCCCCTTGAGCCGGTTGCCAATCGTCGACAGCACCCCCTCGAAGGCGCGCCGCACCCGCTGCTTGACGCTGCCCTGGTGGATCGGACAGAGGCGCGTCGGCACATCGTCTCCCGGCTTGAAGTGCTCCGTGTAGAGAGGACAGCCCTCGACCGGCTTGAGGTAGGAGACGCGGCAGAGCGGCTCGTCGTGCAGCCCTGACGGCTCGGTGAACTCGGCCGCAGCGCGGCGCCGGGCCGCCCGCCGCATGAAGTCGCTCCAGATCGGCAGCGCATAGCGTGCGCCGTAGGCGGAAGGGCCGATGGTCTTCGGCTGATCGAAGCCGACCCACACGCCCACCACGACCGACGACGAGAAGCCGACGAACCAGGCGTCCTTGAAATCGTTCGTCGTGCCGGTCTTGCCGCCAGCGGCGAAGCGCACGCCCCACGTCCTGGCGGCGGACGCCGTTCCCCGATCGATGACGTCCTCGAGCATCGAGACCATCTGATAGGCGGTTTGCGGCGACAGCACGCGGTCGGTGCGGGGCAGGTTCTCGTAGGCCGAGCCGCCATCGGCGTCGAGCACCCGGGCGATGGCGCGCGGGCGCACCGCGAAGCCGCCGTTGGGAAACATCGCGAAGGCGGCGGTGAGGTCGAGCGGCGTCACCTCACCGGTGCCGAGCGAGAGCGAGGGCACGTTGGGAAGGTTGCGCAGGCCGGCGTCCGACGCCAGCCGCAGCACCGGCCGCGACCCGACCCGCTGCTGCAGCAGCGTCGCGGCGCGGTTGTTCGATTCGATCAGCGCCGCGCGCAAGGTCAGGGCGTCCGGGGTCTCGCCTTTGGCGTTTCTCGGCGCCCATTCCTCAGGGCCCTGCGGCTGAATCGTCTCCAGGCCGGACAGCACCGAGACCGGCGAGAAGCCGTGGTCGAGCGCGGCGGCGAAGAGCAGCGGCTTGAAGGCCGATCCCGGCTGACGCCGGCTGCGGGTGGCGCGGTTGAACTGCGAGGTCCGGAAGTCGCGCCCGCCCACCAGCGCCAGGATGTCGCCGTTCCTGGGATTGAGCGCCACCAGCGCCGCCTGCAGGTCGGGGTCGCCGAAGCGCCGCAAGCCATCGGTCACCGCGCTCTCGGCCGCCTCCTGCAGCGCCGGATCGAACGTCGTCCGCACGTTCCAGTCGGGGGGATGGTCGCCGCCGAAGATCTCGCGGAACTGCTGCCGCAGGAAGTCCTTGGCGTAGCCGGCGCGCGGCTCGGCCGGGCGGGGAAAGGGGGCGATCCGAATCGGCACCGCCCGCGCCTCGCGCTCCTGGGCGGGGGTGATCAGGCCTTCCTCCCGCATCCGCGTCAGCACGACATGGCTGCGCTCGAGCGCTCCGGGCAGGTTGGTCCACGGCGAGAGCCCGGCCGGCGACCGCGCCAACCCCGCGATCAGCGCACACTCCGCGAGGCTGAGGGTCTTCGCGGGCCGGCGAAACAGGTGCCGCGACATCGTCTCGACGCCGTAGACCCCGGCGCTGAGGTAAATCCGGTTGAGATAGAGCTCGAGCACCTGCTGCTTCGACAGGTCGGCATCGATCATGAGCGCCAGCGCCGCCTCGCGGATCTTGCGGCCGTACGACTTCCGGTTCGAGAGAAACAGCGTCCGGGCCAGCTGCTGCGTCAGCGTGCTGCCCCCTTCGACCCTGCCGGAGGAGCGGAGATCGCGCAGCACGGCGCGTCCGAGCGCGATCGGATCCACTCCGGGGTGGTGGAAGAAACGATGGTCCTCGACGGCGACAAACGCGTTCTGCAGGTTGAGGGGGATTTCCGCGAGCGGCACGTCCATCCGCTGCTCGTCGAGGCGGAACCACTGCCGCCCGTCAGCTGCCAGGAACCAGGTGTCCCCGACGCCGCGCTGCAGCTTGTGGACCGCCCAGGCCTCGCGCAGCGTCCAGGTCAGCGCCACGGCGCTCAGGACGACGAGCACGCCGAAGATGACGCCGGCGATGCGGTCGCGGACACGCACCGGGAGGCGGATGCCGCGGATCACGGGCGGATCCGGCGGCGGCGGGCGTCGAGCATCAGGGACAGCACCATGTAATAGACGGGAAAGAACAGGGACACGATCAGCAGCCGGCCAGGCACATGCGGCAGCAGCAGGATGATCATCAGCATCATCCCGGCCCACACCGCCCCGAGTGCAAGCGTCAGGCCGCGCAGGGTGGTGGTGCGGGAAGGATAGACATAGCCGTTCCTGACGAATACCAGGCCGCTCAGCAGCAGCAGGATTCCGCCGCTCACTGCCGGCGGCAGCCCGGCGGCGTGCAGGTAAACGGCGACGATGTTCCAGTAGGACGGGAACCCGGTGAAGAAGCTGTCGTCGGTCTTCGCGTCCGACATGCAGAAGCCCCACGCGCTGCTGAGGAGTACCGCCGCGACCACCACGCCGCCCCACGCTTCGGGCAGATCGCCGGCGCGATAGAGCAGCAGCGCCGGCACGAAAACGAAGGTCAGGTAATCGACAATGTCGTCGAGGCGGGCGCCGTCGAACTCGGGGGTGCGTTCCTTTACCCTGGCGAGCCGCGCGAGCACGCCGTCGGTGGCGTCGACCACGGTGGCGGCGGCGAGCAGCAGGAAGGCGGCGCGGTAGCTGGCGTCGAACACCGCCAAAGTGGCGGCGAACGCGGCGACAGCTCCGAGCGCCGTATAGGCGTGGACCGACCAGGCCAGGGCGCGCCCGGAGGCGCCCCCGCGGGGCGTTAACGGCTCAGCTGTCGTCATCACCCCTCCGCCCCGCCATTTACAGCCGCACCCGTCATGTTGTAGAATCTGAGCACATTCCAATCCCCAGCGGAGTGTTTCTTTTTTCACTCTGATCTGTCTGCCGCCTGACGTATTCACGGGCGGGAGCCTCGTTTGCGGTCCGGCGAATGCCCCGGTCGCGAGCGGCGTCCCTCTGTCCGTAATCCGACGGCGCACTTCGCGAAACGGATGTATTTGTGCTGCCACCAGCCTTCCGGCGCCCGCGCTTCCTGATCCTTGCTGCCCTCATTCTCGCGTTGACGGCCGTTCCGGTGGGCCTTTACGTCGTCCGGCGCCCCGTCCCGCCGCCGCCGATGGCTTTTTCCGAGTTCCTGCAGGAGCTCGAGGCCGGCAGCGTCACGGCGGTCACCTTCCAGAATCGGACGATCGACGTCACCCTGCGCGACAGCCGCATGGTGCACACCATCGCCCCTCCCGAGTTCCTTGCCGCCAACGCCTCGTTCGTGACCGACCTGGTGCGGCGGCACATCCGCGTCGATGTCGTGCCGTCGCCCGACCCCTCGGCGCTCAGCTACGGCGCGATGGTCACCGCCGCGGCGTTCTTCGGGCTGATCTGCTTTACGGTCTACCGCACCACCGCCGGCCGCATCCCCAACTCGGGGCGGGCCCGCAACGCCGAGCGCGGCGAGAACGTCATCACCTTCCAGGACGTCGCCGGCGTCGACGAGGCCAAGGACGAGGTCAAGGAAATCGTCGACTTCCTCCGCCACCCGGATCGCTTCTCCGCCATTGGCGGCCACATTCCCAAGGGCGTCCTGCTGATCGGCCCTCCGGGCACCGGCAAGACCCTGCTCGCCCGCTCGATCGCCGGCGAGGCCGGGGTGCCCTTCCTCTTCACCAGCGGCTCCGACTTCGTCGAGATGTACGCCGGCGTCGGCGCGGCGCGGGTGCGCCGCCTCTTCAAGGACGCCCGCCGCCACGCCGCCTGCATCATCTTCATCGACGAGCTTGACGCCGTCGGCCGCAGCCGCGGCGGCAACTCGCTCAGCCACGAGGAGCGCGAGCAGACGCTGAACCAGCTGCTCGTCGAGATGGACGGCTTCGAGCCCCACCACGGCATCGTCGTCATTGCCGCCACCAACCGGCAGGACATCCTCGACCCGGCGCTGCTCCGCCCCGGGCGATTCGACCGCCAGGTGACGGTGGGCAATCCCGATCTCCGCGGCCGCGAGGCGATTCTCCGCGTCCACACCCGCAAGGTCGCCATCGACCCGGGTGTGGATCTCCGGTCGATCGCGCGTGGCACGCCGGGCTTCTCCGGCGCCGACCTGGCGAATCTCGTCAACGAAGCGGCGCTGCTCGCGGCGCGCGCGGCCCGCCCGCGCGTCACCGACACCGACCTGTCGAACGCCCGCGACAAAGTGCTGATGGGCGCCGAGCGGCGCTCGATCGTGCTCAGCGAAATGGACCGCGTCAACTGCGCCTACCACGAAGCCGGCCACGCGCTGGTGGCGGCGCTGCTCCCGAACGCCGACCCGCTGCACAAGGTGACGATCATTCCGCGCGGCCGGGCGATGGGCGTGACGATGCAGCTGCCGGAGGCCGATCGGCACACCTATACGAAGGACTTCCTGCACACGCAGGTGGCGGTGCTGATGGGCGGGCGGGTCGCCGAGGAGCTCTTCATGCATCACATGACCAGCGGCGCCTCCAACGACATCGAGCGCGCGACCGAGATCGCGCAGCACATGGTCTGTGAATTCGGGATGTCGGACCTCGGGCCGCTCGCCTACCGCAAGCCGGGCAACGCCTTCGACGCCGACCGGCCGCACGCGGTGAGCGAAGCCACCTCGCAGCGGGTGGACGACGAGATCCGCAAGATCGTGATGAGCGGCTACGACCACGCGCGGTGGATCATCGAGCGCAACACCGAGCCGATGCGCGTCCTGGCCGAGGCGCTCCTGGAGCTGGAATCGCTGGAGGCCGGCGAGATCAAGACCCTGCTGGCAGGGGCCGGGGCGAAGCGCGACTAGCGGCCGGCCAGGCCGGCTACTTGACGGCGAGCCGCTTGTCGATTTCGGCGATGGCGAGCTTGATCTGCTGCTGGCGCACCGGATGCGCAGTGGCCTCCGCCTGACGCTGCAGGTTCGACTTCGCCAGGCGCAGCGACTCCTGCTCGCGCACCTTCTCGGGATCGATCTTCGGACCCGAGCCGGTGCGGCGGCGGCGTTCCGCCTCCCGCTCCTCCATCTGCTCCTGGATCCGCGCTTCCGCGTCGACGAGGCCTTCTCCGGAATCACCCATAAGATTGCTGATATCGAATGCTGACGTGAAAAATGTGCCGGGCGGGCGCGCGCGCGAGCTCGGCAGATGTCCGATCAATCCATTGTGCCCCGATCGGCGCGGAGGGTCAACGGAAGCCACTAAAATAGATCCGTGGCACGCAGAGCCGATGTCCTGTCGCTGTTCCAGCCGGCGGTTGCCGAGTGGTTCCGGGCGTCGTTCGCGGCGCCGACGCCGCCGCAGTCGCAGGGATGGCCGGCGATCGCGCGCGGCGATTCCACCCTCATCCTCGCCCCGACCGGCAGCGGCAAGACGCTGACCGCCTTCCTCTGGTGCCTCAATCGCCTGATGTTCGACCCGGTCCCGGCGAAAGGACAACGCTGCCGGGTGTTGTATATTTCGCCGCTCAAGGCGCTGGCGGTCGACATCGAGCGCAACCTCCGGGCGCCGCTGGCCGGGATCGCCAATCGCGCGGTGGCGCGCGGCGACGCGCACCACCAGCCGACGGTGGCGATCCGCACCGGCGACACGCCGGCGATCGAGCGCGCCCGCTTCGTCCGCGATCCCGCAGATATCCTGATCACCACGCCCGAGTCGCTCTACCTGCTGCTGACCTCGAACGCCCGCGAAGCGCTGCGCTCGATCGACACCGTCATCGTCGACGAGATCCACGCGTTGGTGCCGACCAAGCGCGGCGCGCACCTGGCGCTGTCGCTTGAACGTCTCGAGCAGCTGCGGCGGGCGGCGGGCGACGGGTCCGCGCCAGCCCTGACGCGCATTGGCCTGTCGGCGACCCAGCGACCGCTCGACGAGGTGGCGCGCTACCTCGGGGGCGGAGCGGCGGTCGTCCCCGGGAGCACGGCGGCTGCCGCGCACGGCGGCGTCGGCGGCGGCGTCAGGGGCCGGCGTCAGGCCGGCATCGAAGAAGCGGATGTGGCGCTGCACGAGGAATTCGCCACTCCTGCCCCGTCGGCGCCGGGCTATCGTCCGGTCACGATCGTCGACACCTCGGAGAAAAAGAAGCTCGACCTGCGCATCGAAGTGCCGGTCGAGGACATGGCGAGGATGGGCCAGCTCGAGGATATTCCGAGCGGCCCGGCGTCCGCGACCGGCGCCCGCCATTCCATCTGGACGGCAATCCATCCGCGGCTGCTCGAGCTGGTGCTCGCCCACCGTTCGACGCTGATCTTCGTCAACAGCCGGCGCATCGCCGAGCGGCTGGCCGCCGCGCTCAACGAGCTGGCCGGTGAAGTGCTGGTGCGATCGCACCACGGCTCGCTCGCCAGGCCGCAGCGGATCGAGGTCGAGGACCGCCTCAAGGCCGGCCTGCTCCGCGGGCTGGTGGCGACCTCGTCGCTCGAGCTCGGCATCGACATGGGCGCGATCGACCTCGTCGTCCAGATCGAGGCGCCGCCGTCGGTGGCCAGCGGCATGCAGCGCATCGGGCGGGCCGGCCATACCATCGGCGCCGCCAGCCGCGGGATTATCGTCCCGAAGTTCCGCGGCGATCTGGTGGCATGCGCGGCCGTCACGCGCGCCATGCACGAGGCACGGATCGAATCGAGCCGCTATCCGCGCAACCCGCTCGACGTCCTCGCCCAGCAGATTGTCGCGATGGTGGCCAGCGACGACTGGCCGGTGGACGCGCTCTACGACGCGGTGCGGCGCGCCGCGCCGTTCGCCGATCTGAGCCGCGCGGTGTTCGAAGGCGTCCTCGACATGCTGTCGGGCCTCTACCCGTCGGACGACTTCGCCGACCTGCGCCCGCGGCTCACCTGGGATCGGGTGGCGAACCGGCTGACGCCGCGGGAAGGCGCCAAGCGCATCGCGGTCATCAACGGTGGCACCATTCCGGACCGCGGTCTCTACGGGGTCTTCCTGATCGGCGAGCGCGGCCCCGGCGCCCGCGTCGGCGAGCTCGACGAGGAGATGGTCTTCGAGAGCCGCGTCGGCGAGACCTTCCTGCTCGGCGCCTCGACCTGGCGGATCGAGGAAATCACGCACGACCGGGTGCTGGTGTCCCCGGCCCCGGGCCAACCTGGCAAGATGCCGTTCTGGAAAGCAGACGCGGCCGGCCGCCCGCTCGAGCTCGGTCGCCAGATCGGCGAGCTGGTGCGGACGCTGCGCCAGCTGCCCCCCGCCGGCGCCATCCAGCGCCTGGTCGCGCACCACGACCTCGATCAGCAGGCCGCCGAGAACCTGCTGCGCTACCTCACCGATCAGGCGGCGGCCGCGGGAACGGTGCCCGACGATCGCACCATCCTCATCGAACGCTGCCGCGACGAGCTCGGCGACTGGCGCATCTGCGTGCTGTCGCCGTTCGGCGGGCGGATCCACGCCCCGTGGGCGATGGCCGCGGTCGAGCGGGCCCGGGCGGCAACCGGGCTCGACGTCGAGACGATGTGGACCGACGACGGCTTTGTGGTGAGGTTTCCGGACACCGAAGAGCCGCCCGATCCGGCGCTGATGATTCCGGCGTCGGAGGAAGTCGAGGCCCTGGTGGTACGCCAGCTGGGCGGCACGGCGCTCTTCGCGGCACGGTTCCGGGAGGCGGCCGCGCGCGCCCTGCTGCTGCCGAAGCGCCGGCCCGGCGGCCGCAGTCCGCTGTGGCAGCAGCGCAAGCGCGCCGCCGACCTCCTCCGCGTCGCCTCCAACTATGGCTCGTTCCCGATGCTGCTCGAGGCCTACCGCGAGTGCCTCAGGGACATCTTCGACATTCCGTCGCTGGTCGACACGCTCCGGCTCATCGAAGCGCGGGAGATCCGCGCCGTGACGGTGGACTCGTCGATCCCTTCTCCCTTCGCCTCGGCGCTGCTCTTCGGGTATGTCGCCAACTATCTCTACGACGGCGATGCGCCGCTCGCCGAGCGCCGCGCCCAGGCGCTCTCGATCGATCAGGCACAGCTGCGCGAGCTGCTGGGGGACGCCGAGCTGCGCACGCTCCTCGACGCCGACGCGCTCGACGAGATCGAGCGCCAGCTCCAGAACCTCGACCCGGAACACCACGCCCGTTCGGTGGACGGTGTCCACGATCTGCTGCTCCGGCTCGGCGACCTCAGCGCCGGGGAGATCGCCAGCCGCAGCCGGATACCGGCCGCGGACGCGCTATCCGAGCTGACCCGCACCCGCCGCGCCATCACCGTGCAGATCGCCGGCGAGACGCGCGCGCTGCCGGTAGAGTACGCGGGCCGATACCGCGACGCGCTCGGCGTGCCGCTGCCCGTCGGACTGCCGGACTCGCTGCTGGCGGCGTCGCCGAATGCCACCAGCGACCTCGCCAGGCGGTACGCGCGGACCCACGGACCGTTCACCACCGCCGGGTTCGCGGCCCGTTACGGCCTCGGGCGATCGACGGCCGAAGCCATCCTCAAGGAGCTCTCGTCCTCCGGGCGGCTGCTCGACGGCGAATTCCGGCCGGGAGGATCCGGCCGCGAGTGGTGCGACCCCGACGTCCTCCAGTCGGTCCGCCGGCGCTCGCTGGCGCGGCTGCGCAAGCAGGTCGAACCGGTCGATCCGCCGGTATTCGTCAGACTGCTGACCGGATGGCAGGGTGTAGCGCGGCCCCGCGCCGGTCTCGACGCGCTCCTCGACGCCATCCAGAATCTGCAGGGCGCGCCGCTGCCGGCGTCGATCGTCGAGTCCGAGATCCTGGCGGCGCGGGTGCAGGGCTACAATCCGGCCGATCTGGATGCGCTCGTCTCCGCCGGCGAGATCGTCTGGACCGGCATCGAACCGATCGGCGAGCGCGACGGACGGCTCGCCCTGTATCTCACCGATCACTTGTCGCGCCTCAGACGCACGCCCCCCGAGCCAGAGCTGTCGCCGCGCGAGCGCGCCATCCTCGATCACTTGCAGGCACACGGGGCGTCGTTCTTCGCGGCGCTGCATGCCGCGGGCGGCGCCGGGTTCCCCGGCGAGACCATCGACGCACTCTGGACGCTGGTCTGGAAGGGCATCGTCACCAACGACACCTTCCATGCGCTCCGCGCCTACACCAGGCCGCCGGAGCGGCGGCCGCGCACCCCGCCGCGCCGGCGCAGCTTCCGCAGCCGCCGCACCGCGCCGCCCACCGCCGAAGGGCGATGGTCGATCCTCGGCGATCGCGCCGCCGCGCCGGCGTCGCCGACCGAGCGATCGACCGCCACGGCGCAGCAGCTGCTGGCGCGGTACGGGGTCCTGACGCGGGAAGTCGCCGGCGCCGAGGGCATCGCCGGCGGCTTCAGCGCCGTCTACGAAGTGCTCAAGGCAATGGAGGACGCCGGACGAATCCGGCGCGGCTATTTCGTCGGCGGCGTCGGCGCCACGCAGTTCGCCATGCCGGCGGCGCTCGAGTTGATGCGCTCGATGGCCGAGCCGCCCGAGGATCCGGAGACCATCATCCTGTCGGCGACCGATCCGGCCAATCCGTTCGGGACGATGCTGAAGTGGCCGGCCTTCGGCCCTGAAGGCTCTGCCGGCCGCGGCCCGACGCGAAGCGTCGGCGCGCTGGTGGTGCTGGTCAACGGCGCCCTCGCGGCCTACATCGGCAGGGGGGGCCGGCAGCTGCTGGTGTTCCTTCCCGAGGACGAGCCGGCGCGATCCGCGATCGGCCGGCCGCTGGCACGGCGGCTGGCGCAGTTCGCGCGCCCCGATGAAGGCGGCGCCGGTCTGCTGATCGACGAAATCAACGGCGCCCCCGCTCCCGAGTCTCCGTTCGCGGCGTTCCTCCTGGACGCCGGTTTCAGCCCTTCGGCGATGGGCTTCCAGCTGCGCCGCCAGCAGCCGCCGGCCCCCTCGCGCGCGGCCCCTGGCGCGGATCGGCGGCATGCCTGAAGGAGATACGATCTTCCGGGCGGCGCGCACGCTGGGACGGGCGCTGGCCGGCAAGCGCGTCGTCCGGTTCGAGACGGCGCTCGCGGCCCTCGACCAGGTGCACGATCAAACCCCGCTCACCGGCCGCACCATCGAGAATGTCGCGGCCGCCGGCAAGCACATGCTGATGCGCTTCTCGGGTGATCTGGTCCTGCGCACCCACATGCGCATGAACGGCAGCTGGCACATCTACCGCCCGGGGGAGCGGTGGCAGCGCCCGCGCGGCGACATGCGGGTGCTCGTCGCCACCGCCGACTTCGAGGCCGTGGGCTTCAACATTCCGGTCGCCGAGTTCATCCGCGCCGGCGATCTGACGCGCCATCGCGAGCTTCGCCAGCTCGGCCCCGACCTGCTGGCAGGCGACTTCGATGCCGCCGAGGCGATGCGGCGTCTTCGCGCCCATCCTGACACAGCTGTCGCCGACGCGTTGCTCAACCAGCGGCTGATGGCGGGTCTGGGCAACGTCTACAAATCCGAGGTCCTGTTCATGTGCCGGGTCAGTCCGTTTACGCCGGTCGGCGGCGTGGACGACGCGGCTTTGGCGGGGATCGTCGAGACCTCGCGGCGGCTGCTGCAGGCCAACGTCAGCGACCGCCTGGCGCCGATGACCACCTACACGGGGCTTCGTCGCACCACCAATCGCCAGGATCCAAAGGCGCGGCTCTGGGTCTACGGCCGCGCCCGGCTGCCGTGCCGGCGCTGCGGCACGCCGATTCGGGTCAAGGCGCAGGGACCGCACGCGCGCCTGACCTACTGGTGTCCCGAGTGTCAGCCCTGAAGACAGGAAGCAAAGGAATCGCGCATGAACAACCTGGTGATTTGGCTGGCGCTCGCGGCGGGCGGGGCGGCATCGGCGGCGGCGCTCTACGGCCACTACCGGATTCTCCCGGGGTGGCTCACCGGTCCAGACGTCTGCCTGATGGCGGACGGCGGCTGCGCGGTGCTCTTCCGCAGCCCGCGATCGCGCCTCCTCGGCGTGCCGAACGCGCTGCTCGGCGTGGCGCTCTACCTGCTCCTCGCCGCGGGCCTGCTGCTGCACCTGCCGACCCTGCTGCTCCTGCTGCTGACCCTTCCCGCCCTGGCGATGAGCGCCTTCCTCGGCCGCAGCCTGCTCGTGAACCATCTCCAGTGCCGGATCTGCTGGGCCGGCCACGCCGCCAATGCCCTGCTGGCCGCCGCGCTGAGCTGGCGCCTGCTGGCAGCGTAACCGTGGCACCCTGGCTGCTAGTCCCTCCCCTGCCGCAGCACAATCCGCGTCACGCCGTCGGCGCCGGGGATCTTTTCCCTGATGACCTCGGGCGGTCGCGCGGGCACCGCTCAACCGGCACATCGACATTTTCTCGACGTCCGGCGGTGTGCGGCAGTGCGTCAGTTTGAAATCTCGTCAGAACCTACCCCAAAAAGCAAACAACACGGCGGCGAAAAGGCACCCGAAGGATGCCAGATAATTCCAGCGCATCGACTCTCCCAAGTAGAAGTAGGCGAAGACGGCAAAGACCATCAGTGTGATTGATTCCTGGATAATCTTGAGCTGATATCCCGTGAATTGACCGTAGCCAATCCTGTTGGCTGGAACTTGGAAGCAGTACTCTCCGAGCGCGATCAACCAACTGATGAGAACGACGCCGACGATTGGAGCGGACCGGTACCGCAAGTGGCCGTACCAGGCGAATGTCATGAACGTGTTTGAAATGACAAGCAGAATGACAGTCAGCATCTGAGATCAGACTCCGAGCACCGCCACGGTTTCTTCAATCGACCCTACGTGATCTCTGCCCGCGGCTCATGGCTCAGCCGTCGCATCACCGGGCGGCGGCGTCAGACGTGATTGCGGAGCATCAGCTCGCGCGGGTGGGGCTGGAGATACACCTGGCCGGCCAGATAGTCCACCTCGTGGACCCGCACGTAGTGCGCAATCAACGTCAGCGGCACGACCAGCGGCACCAGCCCGGTCCGGTATTCGTCGATCGCCGCGGCCAGCTCTCGCCGCGACGCCGCATCGAGCGTGTCCTTGAAGTGCCCGGCCATGTGGCTGAGCACGTTGGTATGCCGGCGGGTCGTCGCCGGCACCGCCAGCGTTGCCATGAACATCCGTTCGTACTGCGAGCGCAGCTCCGCTCGTCCCAGCGCCTTGACCCCGGCGACCAGGCGGCCGAGCTCCTGGTAGCGGACGGTGGAGTGCGCGAGCAGCGCCATCTTGTTGGCGGTGTGGAACCGCACCAGATCCCCCGTCGTCCATTTCGATCGGAAGAGATCCTTGAGGCGCCGGTAGGCGAAGACGCGCTCGATGAAGTTCTCGCGGAGGCGGGGGTCGCACAGCCGCCCTTCTTCCTCGATGGGCAGGAGCGGCAGGCGCTGGAGCAGCACCTCGGCGAACACCCCGCGTCCGTCGCGCGTTCCCGGGCCGTCGCCGCCGTAGACCTTGACGCGCTCCATGCCGCAGCTCGGCGAGTCCTTCTTCAGCACGTAGCCGTCCAGGTCGGCGCCCGCGATCTGCTCGACCCTGCCGGTGGACCACGTGCGCATCGCGTCGGTCCAGTCCACGGCGGTCCGGGTGGTCACCATCCGGGTGCGTCCATCCCTGCGCACCAGCCGAAGCGTCTCCCGCGGCGTCCCCATCCCCACTTCGACCTCCGGGCAGACCGGCACCCATTCGACGTGTGGCGCCAGCACCCCGGTCAGGAACGCATCCTTCTTGTGGCCACCGTCGAAACGCACCTCTTCGCCCAGCAGGCACGCCGAAATGCCGATGCGGAGAGCGGCGGGGCGCGGGCCGAGCGGGGGCACTGTGGGCATGGTCATTGTCCGAACGGCGAGGGCAGCCGGGCCGGAGGCGGCAGCCGCTTTCGCGAAGAGACTACAGGGAACGGCCGGGCTGACAGACAATGGTAGTCGCGGCGGCCGGCATTTGCCCTGCGAGCCAGATTACAATGGCGGCCACAACAAGACGAAACTTCTTCTGCTGGAGGACCCTATGAGACGTCAGCTGATCTCCTGCGCCCTGGCGCTGCCGCTCGTCGCGATGATGGCTGGCCCCGCGATGGCCGAGGTCAAGACCCG
>JAYTEJ010000577.1:0-4571 GCA_043735365.1 Acidobacteriota bacterium | reverse complement strand
GCAGCGCCCCGGCCAGCGGCACGAACAGGATCACGGACAGCAGATGGGCGTTGAAGAGCGTCATTACTCTGTTCGGGACCTCGAAGATACCAGCACTCGCACGTTCTCCCTACCCGTCGATCAAGAACAGCGTCAGCAGCGCGAACAGCCCGACCACCATCAGCAGCGCGTAGTTCTGCACCAGCCCGGTCTGGAGGCGGCGGACCAGGAAGCTGCCGCGGCCGGCGGCGCGTCCGACGCCATTGACGACGCCGTCCACCAGGTACTTGTCGGCCATGTGCGACAGCCAGGCGCCGGTCCGCACCGCCGCGCCGACGCCGTCAACGGCGCCGTCAACCGCGCGGCGATCCACCGCGTCGAGCGCCGCCGCGGACCAGAGCGTTCCGCGGACGATGGTGCGCTGATAGATGGCATCGACGTGGAACTGGCCGTGCAGCAGGCGATAGAGACCGGGCCACCGCCCCGCCAACGCCGAGGCCAGCCCCGGGCGGGCCACGTAGAAGTGCCGTGCCGTCAGCAGGCCCGCGGCCGCCACCACCACCGACAGCGCCATCACCAGCATCGCCGCGCCCGCCGCCGCGTGCGCCGGGCCCTGGCCGGCACCTGCCGCGCCCTCGAACAGCGGCGCCAGGAAGACGCCGAACGCGTCCCCGCCGCCGAGCGAGGCCGGCAGGCCGAGGACGCCCGCCACCGCGGCGCCGATCGCCAGGATCACCAGCGGCGCGCTCATCGCCCAGGGACCGTCGTGCGGGTTCTCGTGCGCCTGCGCCACGTCGCGGCGCTGCGCCCGCGGCGGCCCGGACGCCTCGGGCGATGCCGACCCCTCGGGCGACGCGGGGCCGTGGCTGACCTCGTGGTTCTCGCGCTGCGCCTGTCCGTGGGCCTGCCGGTCCTTCGGGTGCCGCACCCCGTGCGCCGCCGCCGCGTCCACCGCCGCGGCCGATGCCACCGGCAGCCACGGGCCGCCCCGGTAGGTCCCGAAAAACGTCAGCGCCATCAGCCGCGCGATGTAGAACGCCGTCAGCAGCGTCGTCGCCAGCGCCGCGCCGAACAGCAGCCGGTCGGACTGGAAGGCGCGGAACTGGATCTCGTCCTTGCTGAAGAAGCCGGCGAGCGGCGGAATGCCGGCCAGCGCCAGCGCCCCGATCCCCATGGTCACCGCGGTCAGCGGCATGCGCTTTCTCAGCCCGCCCATGCAGCGCATGTCCTGCTCGCCGCCGAGCGCGTGGATCACCGCGCCGCTGCCGAGAAACAGCAGCGCCTTGAAGAGCGCGTGCGTCGCCAGGTGAAAGACCGCGGCGCCGAAGGCGCCGACGCCGGCGGCCAGGAACATGTAGCCGACCTGCGAGATGGTCGAGTAGGCGAGCACCCGCTTGATGTCGTGCTGCACTACGGCCACCGCGGCCGCCAGCAGCGCGGTCAGCGCGCCGACCACTGCGACTCCATGGAGCACGTGCGGCGCGTGCGCGAACAGCGCCGCGTTGCGCGCGATCAGGTAGACCCCCGCGGTCACCATCGTCGCCGCATGAATCAGCGCCGACACCGGCGTCGGCCCCGCCATGGCGTCGGGCAGCCACACGAACAGCGGCAGCTGCGCGCTCTTGCCGACGGCGCCGATGGTCAGCAGCACGCAGATGGCGGAGACGATGCCGAACCCGCCCGACTCCACCGGCCGCGCCGCCACCGCCGTCGCGATCTCGCGGAAATCCACCGTGCCGAAAGCAAAGAAGACCAGGAACAGGCCGAGGAGGAAGCCGGCGTCGCCGATGCGGTTGACGATGAACGCCTTCTTGCCCGCGGTTGCGGCGCTGCTCTTGTGGTACCAGAAACCGATCAGCAGGTAGGAGCAGAGCCCGACCCCTTCCCAGCCGATGAACAGCAGCACCAGGTTGCCGGCGAGCACCAGCAGCAGCATGAAGGCGCAGAACAGGTTGAGATAGCAGAAGAACCGCGCGTAGCCGCCCGCGGGCTCGTCCCTCATGTAGGCGATGGAATAGACGTGGATCAGCAGGCCGACGCCGGTGACGACCAGCAGCATCACCGCGGCAAGCGGGTCGGCGCGCAGCAGCCACGCCACCTTGAACATCCCGATGCCGCCGCTGGTGGCCAGCGGGATCTGCGGAATCCAGTCGCCGAGGCGCAGCTCGTAGAGGCGCCCGCTAACCGGGGCTGCCAGCAGACTGGCGGCGACCAGCAGCGACAGCACGAACGCAGCGCCGATCGCGGCGGTCGCCACCAGACCGCTCAGGGTGCGGTTGAACCAGCGGACGCCGATCAGGCCGTTGACGGCGGCGGCCGCCGCCGGCAGCAGCGGAATCAGCCAGAGCCGGCTCACCGGCATCGCCCCGGTCCGCGTCCCGCTACCATTTCATGATGTCCAGGTCGTCCATGTTCAGCGTTTCCTTGTTGCGGAAGAACGCCAGGATGATGCCGAGCCCGACCGCCGCCTCGGCGGCCGCGATCGCGACGACGAAAATCGCGAACACCTGCCCGACCGCGTGGTGCCACTGGAAGGAGAACGCCGCCAGGTTGAGGTTGACCGCGTTCAGCATCAGCTCGATCGACATCAACACGACGATGATGTTGCGGCGCACCAGCACTCCGATCAGGCCGGTCGTGAACAGCGCCGCCGAGAGCACGAGGTAGTGGTAGGGAGTGATCGGGGTCATACGTCCTTCCGCGCCAGCAGGATGGCACCGACCATGGCCACCAGCAGCAGCATCGACGCCAGCTCGAACGGCACCAGGTAGTCCGAATAGAGCAGCATGCCGACGATCTCGGTGTTGCCGCGCGCCGGCCCGTCCGCCGCGGCGGCGCCGGCCGCGGTCGCCGGATGGCCGGCCGAGTAGACGAGAATCGCCGCGATCTCCGCCAGCAGCGCCGCCGCCACGGCGAGCCCCAGCCGCGCCTGCCGCCGCCGGTCCGGCGCTCCCTGCGGCAGCCGCCGCAGGTTCACCAGCATCACCACGAAGAGATAGAGCACGACGATGCCGCCGGCGTAGACCAGCACCTGGATGACCGCGAGGAACTCCGCCGCCAGCACGACGTAGACCATCGCCAGGCAGAGGAAGTTGGCGACCAGGAAGAGGACGCCGTGCACGGTGTTGCGCGCGGTGACGACGAGCACGCCGAAGCCGAGGATGAGCGCCGCCAGCGTGTAGAAGACGATCGGCTCCAGCATGGCCTCGTGTCCCACTAGCGCAGCACCTTGAGCACCGCGGTGACCACCAGGTTGGCGATACCGAGCGGAATCAGCACCTTCCAGCCGAGGCGCATCAGCTGGTCGTAGCGATAGCGCGGCAGCGTCGCGCGGATCCAGATGAAGAGGTAGAGGAAGGCGAAGGTCTTGAGCACGAACCAGATCCAGCCGGGCACGTGGCCGAGCGCGGCGAGCGCCTCGACGTTGGGAAACGGGCGCAGCCAGCCGCCGAAAAACAGCGTCGTCGCCACGCTCGAGACCACGATCATGTTGGCGTACTCGGCCAGGAAGAAGAGCGCGAAGCGCATGCCGCTGTATTCGGTGTGGAAGCCGCCGGTCAACTCCTGCTCGGCCTCCGGCAGGTCGAAGGGGGCGCGGTTGGTCTCGGCGAGGCCGCCGATGAAGAGAATCACGAACGCCACCGGCTGGACGAAGACATACCAGACCCGGGCGTTGTACTGGGCGTCGATGATACCGACCAGGCTGAGGGTGCCGGACATCACCACGATGCTGACGAGCATCATGGTGATGGCGATCTCGTAGCTGATGAGCTGCGCCGAGGCGCGGAGCCCGGCCAGCAGCGGAAACTTGCTGTTCGACGCATAGCCCGCGAGGATGATCCCGTAGACGCCAATCGAGGTGATCGACACCAGGTAGAGCAGGCCGACGTTGATGTCGGCGACGACCAGCGAGACCCGATAGCCGAAGAAGCTGGCTTCGCGATCGAACGGCAGCACCGCGAACGCCATCAGCGCCGGCACCATCGCGACGATCGGCGCCAGCGTGAACACCGCCCGGTCAGCGCGGGCCGGGGTGATGTCCTCCTTGAGCAGCAGCTTGATGGCGTCGGCAACCGGCTGCAGGATGCCGTGCGGGCCGACCCGCATCGGCCCCAGCCGCACCTGCACCCAGGCAATCACCTTGCGCTCCAGCAGGGTCATGAAGGTGACCGACACCAGCACCGCGTTGAGGAGGACGACGATCTTGAGCAGCGGCACGACGTAGGCCTCGATCATCAGCGATCAACCTCGCCGACGACGATGTCGATCGAGCCGATGAGCGCCACCACGTCGGAGACCAGATGCCCCTGGATCAGCCGCGGCAGCGCCTGGAGGTTGCAGAACGACGGCGGCCGAACCCGGAAGCGATAGGGGACGTGCGACTTGCCGTCGCTGACGATGAAGAAGCCGAGCTCCCCCTTGGGGGACTCGATGGCGTGGTAGGTCTCCCCCGCCGGCGGCCGGATGAGGCGCGGGACCTTGCCGATGATCGGGCCCTCGGGCAGGCCGTCGAGGGCCTGGCGGATGATGCGGAGCGACTGGTGGAACTCTTCGATCCGCACGAGATAGCGATCGTAGGTGTCCCCCTCGGT
>JAYTEJ010000576.1:0-13481 GCA_043735365.1 Acidobacteriota bacterium | reverse complement strand
TTCCGGCACGCCGCCGCGCCTGCCAGCAACGCGAGACAGAGCACGACGCGAATTTCGGTGGTGTAGCGCGTGAACATGGCTAGACTCCAGGAATTTTGAGTTTCTGTCCGGGGTGGATCAGATCGGGGTTCTTGATCTGATCGCGATTCGCTTCATGGATCTGGGGCCACTTGGCGGCGTCGCCGTAGAACCGTTTCGCTATCTTCGAGAGGCTGTCTCCCGCGACCACGACATAGGTCTGATCCGAGCCGGCCGTGCCGGCAGCGCGTCCGCTGTCGTCTGCCGGCGCTGGCGCGGACTGTGCGGTCGTCGAACTGCCCGACTCGACATTGGAGAAATCCGGCTTCGCCTTCTCCTCTGGCTTCTTCCCAAATCCGTCAAAGATGCCCACGGGGAGCCTCCTTTCACTACAGATGGCCGCCGAAACGGCCGTTCACGCGTTCGGCGCCTGCGCCGCAGCATCATTCGTGCCGGTAGCGGCCGGCGACTAGTGTCGGGCTCACGCGAAGTCCGGTCCGAGGATGGCGTATTGATGAAGGGAGCCGGGCGGCACAGCGGCGTTGGAGGAACCGTGCGCGGGCCGGCACATGCGGAAGAGGGGGCGTTCCGCCGAGAAGCCGGCGGCGTGGAGCCAGGCGCCGAAGTGCGTCCGGGCGTCGAAGGCATCCACCACCACGGCGCGCCCCTCGGCGCGCGCCAGACCTGCCCCGGTCAGCGCCGCGGCCGAGGCGTCGCTGTCGGCCACCACGGGGCCAATCTGATCGAAGCGCCGGCCTGGCCGCCCGATGCAGTACTGCGGGGGACGGCCGGGCGCGTCAATCATCAGCGCGTATTGCGGCGCCTGTTCGAGCGCCCACGCCATCGCGGCGCGGCGGGTGCCGCCGAACACCTTCGCATCCCGTCGCGCGATCGCCGGCAGATCCGCGCTTGTCATCGCCCTGACTTCGACAGTGCGCGTCGGTTCATGCCACGGGCGCGCCGCCGGCGCCACGAGCCGAGTCAGCCGGTCCTCGTCCTGGAAGCGGTGCCGGCGGTAGAGCGACCGTCCCGCTTCCGTAGCATCGAGCCGCACGGGCAGACCGGCAGGCACCGCTGCCAGCGCCGCCTCGAGCAGCCGCGCCCCGAGACCGCGGCCCCGCCAGCCGGATTCGACGAGCATCATCGCGATCCAGGCAAAGCCTCCGTAATCGATCGCCAGCGCGGTGCCGACGACCCGGCCGTCGTGCTCGGCGGCACACGCGCCGCGGCTCGAGAGCGCGAGGAGCAGCGCCCAGTCCGCGAGCTGCTGGTTCCAGCCCGCCGCGGTACTGAGCGCCAGCGCGTCTCCCAGATCGTCCGCGGTGAGCCGCCGGATCCGCGGCAGGTCGAGAGTCGGCATCGGTGGACCCTAGGGTATCGTGGCCCGGGCCCACGTGCGGCGCTACCCCCCGTGAGCTGACGAGGCGCCGCTGTCGTCCGCATAGAGGCTGCGCTCGTGCCGCAGCTCGAGGTTGAGGCGTTCGGCCAGCGGGCCGAACAGCGCGGCCGCCTGCCGGAGCTGCAGATTCTCCTCTTCGAGCTCGCTGATGAGCTCGTGGCACGCTTCGATACTGCCTGGAAGACTCTCTGTCGTCATGGCCCTTGTCACCCTGGGGTTGGTTACTTCTTTTTGCCCAATTGCTCGATCGCCGCCTTCGCTTCATTCTCGAGCGCGTCCGACATCGCTTCCCGCATCCCCGAGTCCGAGGGGCCGCTCATGCCGGTCGCGTCGCCCCCGGCGCCAAGGCCCGACATCATCGAGTGGATCGCCGAGGCGCGAGGGTCGAAATAGCCGCCGGTGACGCCGGCACCCCCCGCGCCCGACAGGCCGGCCATCGAGTTCATCAGGCCCATGCCGCCCATGCCGCCCATCATGCCCATGGTCAAATACATCCGCCCGGCGAAGGCGGCGAGCCGCAGCGCCGACCCCACGCCGAAGCCGCCGCTGGACGCTTTCGCATTGCCGGCCAGACGGGGGGCCGCACTGGCGCCCGCGGCGAAGAGCTTGTACTCGAGTTTCACCTCGTTGGCGTCTTTGGGCGCACTGCCGGTCACCCGCATCACTCCGCCGAGCTTGCCCGGCTTCGAGGTCTTCGCCTCCGTCACCTCACTGGCCAGCACGTAGTCGCAGGCCAGGCTCGCGGCTTCGGCGTCGATCTCGGCTGGCGACGTCCCTCTGAGCGGAATCGCCTCGTAGTGGGCACGGTTGAAGTACGTGACCAGCTCCTGCCTGAGCGCTGAGCCCGAGAGGCTTCGCGGCGTCTTGTTGATCGGCTCGAGGACGCCGATGCGGGTAACCCCGGGATTCTTCGGTGCCGCCAGGCTGCTGCCATCCGCGGTGGAGCCGAAGAAGGCGTCGGCCAGTGACCCGCCGCTCGCCAGCGCCGGAAGGATCTCCGCTCCGCTCACCGCCTCGGTAAAGCCCGCTGGAATCTCGAAGACGCCCGGATCGATGTGGGCCACTTCGATCTCCGTCACGTCCTGGGACGAGATCGACACCTCGGTCTTGTCTCCTTCACCGGTCGTCGACGTGGTCACGCTCCTCACCGGAAAACCCAGCTTCACGTCGCCGGCGACCCGCGTCTCGATTTTGTCGCTGCAGGCGGCCGAATCCGCCGCCGCCGGGGGCGGCGCCTGGGGACGCATGCACCCCGCCTGTGTCGGCAGATCGATATACCAGGCGTCGACTTCCACCCTTAGTGACGCTTTGTCGCAAACCGTGCCGCTCGCCTGCTTGGTAATCGTGGACTTGATGCGGCGCGCCTCGAACCCGAGAATGGTCTGGCGCTCGAGGGTGTCCGCCAGCGTCGTTGTCAGCGTCACGACACCGCCGCGCGGCTTGTCTGCGGGTGAAGGTGTCGTCACTCCCGCCATCCCCATTATGCCCATCGCCGGCATCTCGGTGGCGGGCGCATCGGCAGGGTCCGGCCCCCTGGTGGCCGCCTTGGGATAGGGCTGCAGACGGTACTTCCGTGCCGTCATGTTCAGCAGGACCGATTGCCCGAGATCGCACTGATCGATGACGACCACCCCCGGGAACTCTACGCGCTGGCGCGCCCCCTGGATGTAGGTAGTGTTGGAGGACACCTGCGCCTGCTGTGTCTGCGCGGTCTTCAGCCGGACACCGGCCGCTGGGGGCGGGTCCGGAGGCCGGGGCGCTGGCGCGGCGGCTGGGGCGGCCGCCGCGGCCTTGCGCGGCGCTTTCCGCGGACCTGCTGCTCGGGGCTTTGCCGCGTCCTGGGCGCTGACGGCTGCGGCCAGCACTGCCGAGATCGTGGCCACGGCAACGGCAACCCGAATGAACTTCATCACGGCTGACCTCCGAAGGCCGTCCTGCCCTCTACCCCCTTACGCGCGAAACGCGGGCCCGGGGGACCATGCGGTGGAGTTGTCGCCGTTTTTATGCGGTTTGTTCGTTGATCGCCCGGAACAGCCAGAGCCGGGCGGTCGCCCACTCCCGCTTGACGGTGGTGGCAGACAGGTCGAGGACCTCGGCGGTTTCCTCGACCGAGAGGCCGCCGAAGAACCGCAGCTCGACGACCCTGGCGAGGCGGGGGTCGAACGCCGCGAGGCGTTCGAGCGCGGCATCCAGCGCCACGAGCTGGTCGTCCGGCACGGGGCTGACCAGCACAGCGGCCAGCTCGTCGATGTTCGCCACCGGCTCGCCCGATCCCCGCTTCGCGGCCTGACGACGGCGGGCGTGATCGACCAGGATGCGGCGCATGGCCTGGGTGGCGATGGCGAAGAACTGGCCGCGGTTCTGCCAGTCGGCGCCGTGCTGCTGCATCAGCCGCAGCCAGGCTTCGTGGACGAGCGCGGTCGGCTGCAGCGTGTGCCCCCCCCGCTCCCCGCCGAGCTTGATCCTCGCGATCCGCCGCAGTTCCGCGTAGACGAGGGGGACGAGCTGCTCGCCGGCCGGAGCGTTGCCCTGCTGCCAGGCCTGCAGCAGCTGGGTCAACCGCGGATCGGGAGTGTCGGCCATCACGCGGATCAGAGCGATCGGACCCGGCGCACGATCAGCCCGGCGCCGCGTGCCTGGGCGTCGCGTTCGAGCGCCCGCGCCGTCCCGGCCTCGGGCCGTCCGTCGGCGGCATCAATCCGCAGCAGCAACAGCCGCCGCTCGAGCTCGCCCATGACCATCCCGCCGCGGGTCAAGGTGGGCTGCAGTTCCATGAGGGACTGGCGCGCCTCGCGCCGGCGTCCCTGGGCCGCGGCGATTTCGGCTCCGGCCATGGCAATCCCCCGCCTGAGCGCGATCCGCTCGGTCTGGCCCGCAAGCTGCCGCGCCGCGCTCAGTGCCTGCGACGCGCCCGGCAGATCCCGGCTCGCCACCCGGGCCCGCGCCGTCAGGAGCTGCCCGAACGCCCGTATCGGCGCGGTCGTCTGTTCCACCGCGGCCACCACTCCCTGCGCCTCGCGCTCGGCATCGGCCGGACGCCCCTCTTCGAGCGCGATGCCGGCCAGCGCCAGCCGGCTCTCCATCATCGTCCGCGTTTCCTTCATCTCGCGCCTGGTCGCGATGGCGGCCTCGTGTTGGCGGCGCGCTTCGCGCAGGTCTCCGGACGCCATCGCGATCTCTCCGAGCTGAAATTGCGCCTGGGCGGCGCCGGGCTTCAGCCTGGTCTCCACAGCCATGGCCAGCGCCTCCTCCTCGGTGCGGCGGGCGGCGGCAAGCTCCCCCTGCTCGAGGAGCAGCATGCCGAGCTCGACCCGGCCCATCACCTGGCCGCGGCGGTCGCCGATTGCGGCGCGGGACGCCAGCGACTCATCGAGTGCGGCTCGCGCCTCCGCCAGCTGGCCGACTTCACGGTGCACGATGGCGAGGTTGTGGAGCGCGCGGACCAGGCCGCGCTTGTCGCCGATCTCGCGGCAGATGGCCAGCGACTGGGTGTAGTAGGACGTCGCCTCGCGCAGGTGATCCTGCTCGAACAGCACCACGCCGATGTTGCTGAGAGAGACGGCGGTCCAGTTGCGATCGCCGATCTCGCGCCGCAGCGCGAGCGAACGCTGGTGCGCGGCCAGCGCCTCGGACAGCCGCCCTTGATCCTTGAGGAAAATGCCGAGGTTGTTGAGCGCCGACGACATTGCGCGGCGATCGCCGATCTCCTCGCTGGTGGCCATCGCCTGCTCGTACGACCGCTGCGCGCGGGTGATGTCCTGCTGGTCGGCCAGTACCGACCCGAGGCTGCTCAGCGCCGCGGCCACGCCGGCGCGGTCGCCGGCTTCGAGAAAAACCGTCCGCGCCGCCTCGAGCGACTGCTCGGCCTTCACCGGCATGCCCTGGTTGTAGTAGCTCCGCCCCTCGAGCAGGCGCGCCCGCGCCACCAGCAGCCGCGCCCCCCCTTGCTCGGCGCGCTCCAGGGCGCGATGCAGCGCGGTCAGCTCCCGGGGGAAGTCGCCGAGCGCCGACGCCGCCTGCGCCTCAGCGAGGTCGATTCTCGGATCGGCGTTTTGGGGCGCGGGCGCGCGGCGCAGATCCGCAACCGTGGAAAGTGCCTCGGCGGCATGCCCCCCGGAAATCTGCGCCGCCGCCAGCTGCAGCCCGTACTCGATGTTGTCAGAGAAGAATCCCCAGAGCGTTCGATAGACGTCGACCGCTTTCACGGCGTTGCGCTGCGCCTCGTAGAGGCGCCCCTCGACCTTCAGCCGATCCTCGCGCGTCAGCGCCGCCGAGGCGTCGAATGCCTTCTGCGCCGCCGCGCTGGCGCGGCCGTCGTACCCCAGTGCCGTCCACGCCGACGCCAGCGCCGTCTGAATCAGCGGATTCGACGGCTCGAGGGCGGCGGCCTCTTCGAAGAGCCCCTGCGCCCTGACGGCATCGAGCAGGCGCAGCTTCGCCAGCCCCTCTGCGTAGAGGCGCGTGGCCTCGAGCCCCTGCGGGAACGCCGCCCGTGCCGCGATCGCCGCCGCCGGCGTACTCTCCTGCAGCCCCAGGCGGCTGCGCAGCTGTTGGCCGGCGTCAGTCATCACCGAGAACAGATGCTGCTCGTCGCCGAGACCGGCCACGCCGACGACGTCGCCGGTCTGGCGCTGCACGCGCACGTCGACGCGCAGCGACCGCACCGCCACCGGCCCGCTGGTCGCGAACGAGCCGAGCACCAGATAGTCCGCTGCGATCGCCGTCCGCAGCCGCTCGATCGCCGCCGCCGGGGGCGAGCCGCCAGCTCCGAATCCGAGATCGTGGACCGCGCGCGTCACCACCTCGGCCGGCACCACCCGGAGCTGTCCGCCGCCGGCCAGCTCGGTGGTCAACATCTCGGCCAGCGCCGTGGACAGCCACTGGTCGGCGGGACGGCCGGACAGGTTGGCGAACCCCGCGACCGCGATCGAGGGGCGCGCGGCCGTTCGCACCGCCGCCTGGCGCCCCGCGTCTACCGGTAATGTCGGAGTCCTCCACATCCTCGCCGCCGCCGCCGTGATCGCCATCGTCGCCAGCAGCAACGCCGCGACCCCGGCGGCGGCGCGATGCTGCCGCACCAGCCGTGTGCCGCGGTACCGCCAGGCATCACGCCCTGCCCGCACGGGCTGATCGTTCAAATACCGCCGCACATCGTCAGCCAGTTCGGCGACGCTGGCGTAGCGCAGCGCCGGCGTCCTGCGCAGCGCCTTGAGGACGATGGCGTCGAGCGGCCCGGCGAGGCGGCGCCGCAGCGCCTCGGGAGACTTCTCCCGGGTGTCGTCGACGCCGGCGGGAAGCCCGGTCACACGGGTGCCGTCCTGCCGGACGCCGCCGGGCAGCGGCCGCGTGACGATGATGCTCGGCCGCTCCGGATCCCGATCGCAGACGATGCTGGCCATTTCCGCGGGCGTCCGCGTCGGCAGCCGGTAGGGATGGCGGCCGGTCAGGAGCTCGTAGAGCAGGAGACCGAGTGCATAGACGTCGGTCGCCTTCGTGACCGGCTGCCCGAGGATTTGCTCGGGGCTCGCATATTCGGGCGTCATCGGCCGCGCCAGCGCGGTGAGAGTCGAATCGGCGTCCCCGGCAGGATCGAGAATCTTGGCGATGCCGAAGTCCAGCAGCTTGGGCTGGCCATCGGCGCTGACCAGGACATTGCCGGGCTTGAGATCGCGATGGACGACCTGGTGATCGTGCGCGTGCTGGACGGCATCGAAGACGCCGAGGCAGAGCCGCAGGCGCTCGACCGTGGTCAAGCGGTGCTCGTCGGCATAGCGGTCGATGGGCGTGCCTTCCACATACTCCATCACGAAGTAGGGGAGCCCTTCGGACGTGGTCCCGCCGTCGAACAGCCGGGCGATGTGCGCGTGATTCAGGGAGGCGAGGATCTGCCGCTCGTGACGGAAGCGCCGGACCACCAGTTCGGAGTCCATGCCGCGCCGGATCATCTTCAGCGCGACGAACTGCTCGAATTCCTTGTCGGCGCGGCGAGCCAGGTAGACCGCGCCCATGCCGCCGCGTCCCAGACACTGCTCGATGGCATAGGGACCGAGCGTTGTGCCGAGGTGCGGATCCTGATCCATACCGGTGTCCGCCGGATCGGCCAGGTCGAGCCACGGCAGGGCGGGAGCGTCGATGAAGCCGCCGGCGCCGGTATCCGCGGCCAGCAGCGACTCGACCTCGGCGCGCAGCTCCGGGTCACCGGCGCAGGCATCGTCCAGCAGGGCCCGGCGCGCGCCGGCTGGCTGCTCCAGGGCGAGGGCGAGCACCTCCTTGACCCGAATCCAGCTTGGCATGGGGTGTCCGATGATACCGCCGGAAGCCGCGCCCCCAGCACTTGGTGGCGGCCGCCGCGGCGACAAAAACGAAGGCGCGCCGTCAGATCAGCGGTATCGGGTCGGGTGTTATTCCGACCGCAGCGCCTGGATCACGTCCACTCGCGAGGCCCTGGCCGCGGGCAGCAGCGAGGCGAGGAGCGCCGCGGCAAACAGGAGCGCGGCGGCGCCGAGGATCGGCAGGAGACCCGGGATGCGGATGTCCTGGATGTAGCTCCCCGCCACCCGCGCCAGCACCATCCCGCCGGCCACCCCGACGGCGACGCCGGCCCCGGCGATGATCGCCCCCTCCCGAAGCACGCGCTTCAGGAGATCGCGGGGGGCCGAGCCAATCGCCAGGCGGATCCCGAACTCCCGTGTCCGGGCGCTCACCGAGAAGGCCAGCACCCCGGCCACGCCGACCACCGCGATGAGCAGCGCCACCCCGGCAAACCCGCCGAACACCAGCGCATTCAGGCGGCTCGGCGCGAGCACCTCGGAGCGAACATCCTCGAGGGTGGCCGCCTGCTCGATCGGCTGCTCCGCTGACAGTCCTCGGATGATGCGGGTAATCGGCGCCACCAGCGCATAGGGATCGGATCGCGTGTGCACGAACAGCCGACCGCCGCCAAGCTCCTGTGCGAGCGGATGGTAGACGTTCACGGCGGGGCCCGGGACGACGTTCTCGTCGTCCAGGTCGGCGGCCACGCCGACGATCCGGCGGGGCGAGGCGCTGACGTCGATGAACTTCATGATTGGATCGGTCCACATGATCCGACGGTTGACGGCGTCCTGGTTGGGGAACAGCCGCGCCGCCAGGCTCTGGCTGACGATCACTACGCGCTCGGTGTCGAGCCGGTCGCCGTCGGTGAAGTCGCGGCCGGCGAGCAGCGGCACCCCCAGCGCGGCGAAGAACCCCGGCGACACCGTGCGGAACTGGGCGCGCGGGTCTTCCTCGCCGTCGGCGCGCGCGTAGTGCTCCGCGGCGAACTGAAACCCGGGGCCGAAGCTCCCCTTCTCACGCCACGGCACCTGGGTGCCGATGGCGACGCGATCGACGCCCGGCAGCTCGCCGATCCGCCGCAGCGCTTCGCTGTAAAAGGCGAGCACCTGGGCCGGCGCCCGCCCCTGCGACATCACCGGAACGTTCAGCGTCAGTACTCGCCGGGTGTCGAGCCCGGTCGGCGCATTTTGCAGCGCGATGAGCGCCGTGAGCAGCGCCCCCGCTCCCGCCAGGAGAACGAAGGAGGCCGCGATCTGGGTCACCGCGAACAGCCGCAGGCGGCGGCTGGTGCCGGCGGTGATCCTGACGCCGCCGCTGGCCATGCCGAATCCGGTGGACCCGTCGGCGGACGGCAGCCGCGGCACGAACGCCAGCAGCACCGCGGCGACCAGCGCCAGGCTGACGCCGACCCAGAGCAGCGTGGCGTCCACGGTCAGATCGAGCGCGCGCACCGAGAAGCGCGCTGCATAGCGGGCCAGGATTGCGACCATGGGGCGGGCCAGCGCCACCCCCAGCAGCGCCCCGGCGCCGCAGAGCACCAGGCTCTCGGCCAGCAGCGTGCGCCGCAGTGCCGCGGTGCCGGCACCGAGCGACGCCCGGATCGCCAGCTCCCCTTCGCGCCTCACCGATCGCGCGAGGATCAGGTTGGCGACGTTCGAGCAGGCGATCACGAACACCAGCCCGGAGGCCGCCAGCAGGACCAGCAGTACCGTCCGCGCCGGCGACACGATCTGATCGCGCAGCCGCACGGCATCGATCCGGAAGTCCGCCTTGGGCGAGTAAGCCTCCGGATGTTCGAGGCGCATCGCGCCGTGGACCGCGCGGAGCTCCGCCTTCGCGGTCTCGAGGTCCACGCCCGGCGCCAGGCGGCCAAACAGCTCGGTCATCCGGTGCACCCGCCCGGTCACCATCGTCGCATCGAGGTGATGGGGGCTGGTGACGACGTTGGCGATGACCTCGGTTTCGGACGGGTAAGGCACCGACGACTCGAGCACGCCGACGATGGTGGCGGGGCGCTGTCCGAATCGGATGGTCCTGCCGATAACGCCGGGATCGGAGCCGAGCGACGTGCTCCAGAAGCGATAGGTCAGCACCGCCGCGCCCGCCGCGGCCGGGCCGTCGTCGCCGGGGCCGAGCAGCCGGCCGAGCACGGGGCGAAGGCCCATGACCTCGAAGTAGCTACCGGAGACGACGCCGGCGCGGACGAGGCGTGGCTCGCCGAGGCCGATCATCGTGAAGGAGATGGTAGAGAAATCGCCGAAGGCCGACAGGGTCCTGACGCGGCCGCGAAGGTCCTGGATCTCGGGTACCGAGAAGTTGGCATTCTCCGCACCGATCCCGGGTGCACTCTGGCGGATGTAGAGCAGCCGACTTTCATCGCGGTTGACCAGCGGACGCAGGAGGACTCCCCGTACCACGCTGAAGATGGCGGCGTTGGCGCCGATGCCGAGCGCCAGCGTGACGATGACGGTCGCGGCCAGCCCCTTGACCCTGGCGAGGGATCGGAGGGCAAACCTGAGATCGGTGTCAAATCCCATGGCGTCTCCAGCAGTGCTGACGGACCCGGATCGGATGGGAGGATATTACTCCGCTGCGCCTCCGGGGGGCGGGGCCGCTGCCAGCGGCCGTTTAGGGGCAGACGGGCGACCCCGAGGTGCGGAGAGTGACCGAGTAGCGCAGCCGGGTCACGGCGGGAATGGGATGCTCGTAGAAGCCCGAGGGCCGGTCCGCTTCGAACCGGGACTTCGGTACCTGCTCCACGTCCTCTACGGTGTGGCAGCTCCGGCCGCCGAGCTCCAGCGCCGAGCTCAGCAGAAATACCGCGGTAGAATGCTTCATCCCACCATCGACGCGCCCGACTTGGAGGCGCGGTGTTCTGGAGGCTCCGTGGAGCTGAACGAGTTTCTTCTGGCTGAAGTCGAGCGGGAAGTGGCGCGCTCGCGGCGTGCGCTGCAGGCGGTGCCGTTGGCCGACGACAAGAGCTTCGCGTAACGCCGGGCGACTTTCATCGTTATTAACAAGGGGGCCTGCAGCACGACCTCCCTCGAGCCGAGACGGCAACGAACCACGACCCACAGGGGCCCCCGGACATGAGCACTTCACCTCTCGCCGCCGTCGCGGCGTTCTCTCTTGCCACGCTGTCAGCCACCGCCGCCTTCGCACAGCCCGCCGACCCCGGCAGCCGGGCCAGCGGCAGCTACGTCTGCGACGTCGCCTACGAGAGCTGCCGCGACGACGTCCTCGCCCTGATTCAGCGCGAGACCAAGGGCATCGACCTGAGCTTCTGGTTCATGACCGACGCGCGGTATTCCAATGAGATCGTCAAGCGCTGGCGGGCCGGCGTGCCGGTCCGGATCATCATGGACCCGCGCGCCAACACCAGCAAGCCGGCGAACGCCCCGCAGTTGCAGCAGTTCCGCGACGCCGGCATCCCCATGCTCAACAAGCCGTTCGGCGACATCGCCCACTGGAAAGGGATGATCTTCGCCGGCCAGGACGTCGCCGAGTTCTCCGGAGCCAACTACAGCCCGTACGAGTACGTCTATGAGATCCCCTACGTCCAGTATCAGGACGAGGCGATCTACTTTTCGCACGAGCCCGACGTGGTGCAGAGCCTGATGCGGCGGTTCGACGACGTCTGGGTCGATAACGTCTACACCTTTTACGCCAACGCCGTCCCGCGCCTGCGTACCTACCCGACGTCGTACACCATCGCCCCCGAGTTCAATTTGCCGCCGGACGACAGCTATACCAACCGCCTGCTGCCGCTGCTCGACGCCGAAACCGGCGGCATCGACGCGGTGATGTTCCGCATCACCGACGCGCGCCCGGCGAACGCCCTCCTCCGCGCGGTCGGCCGGGGAGTGCCGGTCAGGCTCTACGCGGAGCCGCTCGAGTACCGCAACCCCAACCGCCGCGAGGATTCGTACAACGTCGATCGGATGTACATGGGCGGTGTTCACATCAGGATGCGCTCGCACGCCGGACAGAACCACCAGAAGACGGTGCGGCTGGTCAACCAGCGGACCGTTGTCTTCGGCACCTCGAACTGGTCCACCGCCTCCGACGACAATCAGCTCGAGGTCAACTACTTCACCACCAAGGACTGGTTCTACCGGTTCTTCGCCGACCAGTTCGACTGGAAGTGGAACAATCGTCCGCCCGACGGCTCGACCACCGAGCAGACGACCGAATTCGTGCCGCTGCCGCCGGACGCCCCGTCCTATCGCGCCCCCGCCAAGGCCACGACCGGCGTCAACCCCGGCAGCGTCACCCTGACGTGGTACGCCGGGCCCTGGGCGCGGAAGTACGACCTCTACCTGGGGACCGGATCGAATCCCGTGCCGGTCCGGACGGGCGTAGAGCTCGGGCCGAGCCAGACCACGAGCGACCTCAAGAGCTTCACCGTAACCGGGCTGGAGCCGGGCACCACCTACTCCTGGAAAATCGTCTCGCAAACGATGGCCGACGTCGCCGCCGAAGGGGCGACATGGACGTTCACCACCGCGGGTGCGCCGGTCTCGACGCCGCCGTCGGCCGACACCACGCCCCCGTCCGTGGTCATCTATTCGCCGGCCCGTGGCGCCGCGCTGGGAGGAACGACCGACGTATCGGCCAGCGCCTGGGACAACCTCGCCGTCGTTGGCGTCCAGTTCAAGGTTGACGGCATCAACGTCGGCGCCGAGGACCGGAGCGCGCCGTTCAGGATTTCGTGGGATACGACGCTGGTCTCCTCAGGCACGCACGAGGTGACGGCGGAGGCCCGCGACAATGCCGGCAACCGGACCACCTCCGCGATCGTGCGGGTGACCGTCGCCAACGACACCCCGCCGCCCGACACGGTCGCGCCGTCGGTCACACTGACGGCGCCGGCGGACGGATCGGTGCTGTCGGGAACGACGTCGATCACGGCGGACAGCTCCGATGATGTCGGCGTCGCCGGCGTGCAGTTCACGCTCGACGGCGTCCCGCTTGGAACGCCGGATCAGGCGGCTCCCTACGCGGTGTCCTGGGACACCACCTCGGCGGCCAACGGCCCGCACACGCTGGGTGCGGCGGCGCGCGACGCCGCCGGCAACCTCACCGCCGCGGCGCCGGTCAGCGTCACGGTGTTCAACGTCGTCGTCGTGCCGCCGCCGTCCCGGACGATCGTCTTGCACGCCGCCGACGTCCCGGCCGGAAATATCGTCGGCAACTGGGTCCGCTCGGACGACGCCTCGGCGGCCGATGGCGTGGCGCTGTGGAATCCCGACGCCGGAATGGGAAAGATCGCACCGGCACTGACCGCGCCGAAGCACTACGTGGAGGTCAGCTTTCAGGCTGAGGCCGGGACGCCGTATCACCTGTGGATGCGTTTGCGCGCACAGAACAACTACTTCGGCAACGACTCGCTGCACGTGCAGTTCTACGACGCGGTGGACGCCGCGGGGGTACCGGTCTACCGCGTCGGCACGACCGGAGCGGACAACTCGGCCCAGGTGGTACTGCAGGAAAGCGACGGCGGGAAGATCGCCGGCTGGGGCTGGGCCGACCAGGGCTGGAACGGCCTCGGCGCCCCGATCTACTTCGCCACCACCGGTCCTCAGACGCTGCGCATCCAGCAGCGCGAGGACGGCGTGATGTTCGATCAGATCGTCCTGTCGCCCGACACTTACTCGACCAGCGCGCCGGGGTCACAGAACAACGACACCACGGTGGTGCCGCGCTAGGATTCGCCCTACTTCATCGTCACCGCGCAGGTGCCGAGGCC
>JAYTEJ010000575.1:0-3356 GCA_043735365.1 Acidobacteriota bacterium | reverse complement strand
GCCGCGGCAGCGAGGCCCCCTGCGCGCTCAGGAACCGCACCGCGTGCGCGATCAGCCTGTGCCCGGCGGCGCCACCGGCCGGCACCGGGATGCCGGCGGAGTAGGCCTCGAACGTCCGCGTGCGGTCCGCCATGCCGTAGTCCACCAGGGGGTTGAGCAGCGGATGCCGGAGGTTGGCGACGACGGCGCACCAGTCGTTCCAGGAGAGCTGCCCGGCGGTGGTGCCTGCGGCCGCGATCCTGATGCGGACCGGAGCACCGGTGGCGAGATCGACCCGGCGTTCACCCGAGCCAAGGAAACGATCGGCGAGGAGATGCGGCATGCAGGGCCGGGTGCAAGAGGATCGCCCGTGGCGCGCGGCTCCCTTTCGGGCCTGAAATCGCGCCGCGGCACTCCCGGGGGTGCAGAAAGTTCGTATACAATTGCCCCTTCAATGGTCCGTTTTCTCACTGCAGGCGAATCCCACGGGCGCGCGCTCGTCGTCATTCTCGAAGGCATTCCCGCGGGGCTGTCGATTGACGTCGAGGGCATGACCGCCGACCTCCGGCGCCGCCAGGGGGGCTACGGCCGCGGCCGGCGCATGGCGATCGAGTCCGACCGCGCCGAGATCCTCTCGGGCGTCCGCGCCGGCGAGACCATCGGCGGCCCGATTGCGATGTCGATCGAGAATCGCGACTGGGTCAACTGGCAGTACACGATGCGAACGACCGCGGAGCCGCCGGCGGAGGCCGGCGGGGCCCGCCGCGCGCCGGTCACGAAGCCGCGCCCCGGGCACGCCGATCTGGCGGGCGTCGCCAAGTACGGCCGCGCCGATGTCCGCGACATTCTCGAGCGCGCCAGCGCCCGCGAGACCGCGGCGCGCGTCGCCGCCGGCGCCGTGGCGCGCCAGTTCCTCGCCGCCGTCGGCATCCGCATCACCAGCCACGTGTTCTCCGTCGGCGCCGCCCGGCTCCCCGAGGGACGGCAGGTCAGCTTCGCTCAGGCGGCGGCGCTCGCGCCCGACGCGCCGCTGCGCTGCGTGGACGAAGAGGTCGAGCGCCGGATGATCGCGGAAATCGACAGCGCGCGCGAGGCCGGCGACACCAAAGGCGGCGCGTTCGAGGTCATCGTCTCCGGCCTGCCGGTCGGGCTCGGCAGCTACGTGCAGTGGGACCGCAAGCTCGACGGCCGGCTGGCGCAGGCACTGATGTCGATCCCGGCGATCAAGGCGGTTGGCGTCGGCCTTGGCCCCGAGGCCGCGGCCCGCCCCGGCTCCCGCGTCCACGACGAAATCGTGCCCGACCCCGACGGCCCGCACGCCACCGGCGTCTCGCGGCCGACGAACAACGCGGGGGGCCTGGAGGGAGGCGTCACCAACGGCGAGGATCTACGGGTCTCGGCCTGGATGAAGCCGATCTCGACGCTGATGAAGCCGCTGCGCTCGGTCGACCTGACCACCATGGCCGAGGCCTCCGCGGCCATCGAACGCAGCGACGTCTGCGCCGTCCCCGCCGCCGCGGTGGTCGGCGAAGCGATGGTCGCCCTCATCCTCGCCGACGCGCTGATTGAGAAGTTCGGCGGCGATTCGATCGGCGAAATCCAGCGCGCGATCGCTTCATGGTCCGACGCCCTCCACGCGCAATTCACGAAGGAAGGGCACGCACACGCCAGACCCTGATTCCGCCCGTCCATGATTCGGCCCATCCTCAGGCACGGCGAGAGCGTTCTCCACACCCCCGCCTCGCCGGTGCCCGTCGTCGACGACACCGTGCGCGGCCTGGTCGATGACATGATCCAGACGATGTACGCGGCCCCCGGTGTGGGTCTGGCGGCGCCGCAGATTGGCGTGCCGCTGCGGATTTTCGTCGTCGACATCTCCGTCGGCCGCAATGCCCGCGATCTGCTGGTGATGATCAACCCCGTGTTCGTCGAGCGGGAAGGGATGCAGATCGAAGAAGAGGGCTGCCTCAGCGTCCCCGGGTTCAACGCCACGGTGGTGCGCCCGGCCCGGGCGGTGGTCAAGGGGCTGGATCGGGACGGAACCGAGCGGACCGTCGAGGGGCGCGACCTGCTCGCCAGGGCGTTTCAACACGAGATGGACCACCTCGACGGTACCGTGTTCCTGGATCGCCTGCGCGGGGTGAAACGGGACGTGATCGTCAACAAGATCCGGCGGCTCAAGCGGGCCGGACGCTGGTGAGCCAGCCGCCGTCCTCTCCTCCGCTCCGCATCGTCTATTTCGGCACCCCGGCGTTTGCCGTGCCGACGCTGGCGGCGCTCCTCAAGTCGCGGCACACCGTCGTGGCGCTGGTCTCGCAGCCCGATCGCCCGAGCGGCCGCGGCCACCGCGTCGCCGCGACGCCGACAAAGACGCTGGCGGCGCTGACCGGCGTGCCGGTGCTGCAGCCAACACGGCTCCGCGACGAGGCCTTCCTGGGCGAGATTGCCGCGCGGCGGCCCGACCTTGGCGTGGTTGCGGCCTACGGCCGGATTCTGCCCGATGCGCTCCTCGAAATCCCGCGGCTCGGGATGATCAATGTGCACGCGTCGCTGCTGCCGGCCTGGCGCGGCGCCGCGCCCATCCATCGCGCGGTGATCGCGGGCGAGCGCGTCACCGGCGTCACCATCATGCGCGTCGTCCAGGAGCTCGATGCCGGCGCGATGATGGCCCGGGTCGAGGTGCCGATCGCGCCGGAGGCGACGAGCGTCGAGATCGAAGGCCAGCTCGCCGAGAAGGGCGCGGCGCTGCTGCTCGAGGTGGTCGAACAGCTGGCGGCCGGCACCGCCACCGAAGCGCCGCAGGACCACGGCCTCGCCACCTACGCGGCCAAGATCACCAGGGCGGAGGGCCCGATCGACTGGACCCTGCCGGCCACCCGCATCCACAACCAGGTGCGCGGGCTCCAGCCCTGGCCGCTGGCCTCCACGACCATCGGCGGGATCCGTTGCCTGATCCATGAAACGCGCGTCGAAGAAGAATCGGGCAGTGAGCCCGGAACGGTGCTTCGCGCCGAGGGAGACGTGCTGCTGGTCGCGGCCGGCGCCGGCGCCCTCCGCATCCTCGAGATCCAGGCAGAGGGACGGCGGCCGGTGACGACGCGCGAGTTCCTGAGCGGCCATCGCGTCTCTCCCGGGGTGCGGCTGCCGTCATGATTGCGCCGGCACGGCAGGCGGCGTACGACGTGCTGCGGGCGGTGAACAGCGGCCGCGCCGACCTCCCCGCGGCGCTGGCGCGGAGCCGCGCCCGGCTGGACGACGAGCGGGACCGGGCGCTGGCGGGGGAAGTCGCGACCGGGACCCTGCGCTGGCAGGGAGCCTTCGACCTGGTGATCGGCGCCTTCGCGAAGCGGCCGCTGGCGAAGCTCGACGCCGAAGTG
>JAYTEJ010000574.1:0-4625 GCA_043735365.1 Acidobacteriota bacterium | reverse complement strand
TCGGCATACGGCTTCGCCACGTCTTACTCTCCTCGATGGTGCGACCTCACTTGTGGTCAGCCCAACGCCGGCGCTGAGCCGCGGCGCGCCAGCGTCAGGTCCGCGCCGTCGGCTCCAGCGGGATGTCATGCCGCGATTTCGACTGTTGCGTAGAAATCGATCTCCCGCGTCTTCTGGCGAGGCGTGACGGTACGATGATTTGGTCGTGGAACTTGAAGCCCGTCTTCGCGAAGCCCACGAACGTGAAGCTCGATGGCTCGTGCGATCCGGCGCAGGGCGCTATCGATCGTCTTGCCGGTTGCAACGCACCCAGGAAGATCCGGAACGGACGCTCCCCAATCGCTGCCTGGATCACGGTTGATCCTCACGAGATACTGAAGTGTCTTCATGACTTTGATCCCCTCAACCCAGCCTGTCGTTTCACAGAGGCAAGCGTGCCCTTTGGCATGTCGTCGCCCAGACTGCCGCTCACGGTCACTCGGCCCGTTTTCCTCGGGTGTTTGAACTGGCGGTGGCTTCCTTCCGTGCTGACCACCAAGGCCCAGCTGCGTCGTCCCGCTGAACAGCGCCGTCCCGGTCGCCCAGAGGGCCGTGTTGAGGGTGTTGTCGTTGAAGTCGTCGGCCAGCAGCACGGTCTCAGACCCGGCCGGCGCCTGGACGTCCACGTAGGCGCGCTCGTTGATGACCACCTGATCCAACGGCGAGCGCCGGGTCGGGCGTGACCGACTGGTTCGTCGCCAGCTTGACCCCGCCGGCCGCCGTCGAGTCGGCCATGCCGCCACCCGTGCGGGCCGACGACGTCGGAGGCGTAAACGATGGCGTCGGTCGCCCCCGCCGGCGGGCGCACCGCCCGAAAAAGGATCCTATCAAGGAATGTACGATCCGATAGCCAGCGTCCCTCGCACACCCCTTACGGATAGGCGCGCGGCACCTCGGACAATGAGTCAGAATACGGCGAACCGGGCAGCCGGCGGTCAGCGGCACGCTCCGCTGTGACCGGCGGCGGCTGATTCGTCACCGGGCGCGGCTGCGCTCCACGTGCAGGATTCTCACAAGATGGCGTTTCTGAAAAATCTCCTGGGGCGCTCCCGCCCCACGCCGGAACCGGCAATGGACCTCGACACGCTGCGCGCCGAGGTGGCGCGCATCAAGTGGTGGCATCCGATCGATCTCGGCCACGGCATCGTGGCGCCGGGCGCGGACGTCACGCCGCAGCGCCTGCCGGAGCTCCGCATGCCGGAGGACCTCTCGGGCCAGACCGTCCTCGATATCGGCGCGTGGGACGGCTTCTTCTCGTTCGAAGCCGAGCGCCGGGGCGCCAGCCGAGTGCTGGCCACCGACTCATTCTGCTGGGACGGCGGCGGCTGGGGAACGAAGGCCGGGTTCGACCTCGCCCGGAAGGCGCTCAACTCGAGAGTCGAGGACAAGCGCGTCGAGGTCCTTGACCTCTCACCGGAGACGGTCGGCGTCTTCGACGTGGTCTTCTTTCTGGGCGTCCTCGACCATATGAAGCATCCGCTGCTCGCGCTCGAGCGCGTCGCGAGCGTGACCGGCAAGCAGCTGATCATGCAGACCCAGGTCGACATGCTGGCCATCAAGCGGCCGGCGATGGCCTTCTATCCCGGGACCGAGCTGAACGGCGATCCCACGAACTGGGTCGGGCTCAATCCCGCCGCGGTCGTCGCGATGCTCCAGCTCGTCGGCTTCACCCGTGTGGACATCCTGTCCAAGTCGTTCCCGGACGACGTCCCGATCGAGACGATCGAGACCATCCGGCCGAATCACATCACTCTGCACGCGTGGAAGTAGCGGCGGGTCGCGCGGCGGTGGCCGCGTCTCCCCTTCGAGGCGCCCTGCCGACACCGCCAGCCGACCGCTACGGCGCCGGCGCCAGCCGCCGCGACATGTTCAGCGCGAGGATCGCACGCCGCCAGAGTTGCGCGAGCTGCCCGCCGGGCGTTGCTGTACCACCGGGCGCACCAGCGCTCCCCTGCCACGCTCGGCCGGTGCCTCCACCCGGGAACAACCTCCGCTGGATCTCCGTTGGCTACACTGAGGACGCCCGGTCCGCGCCTACTTGACCAGGAACGTCGTCACCACCGGGCGATGATCGGACGGCATCACCCCGCTGGCGTCCCGGGTGTCGAACACCTGCGAGCCGGCCACCGTCAGATCCGCCGACTGCTTCGAATAGAAGATGTAGTCGATGCGCCCCTTCTTGGTGGCGCCCGAGGGCGTCAGGCCGCTGAAAGAGACCGCTTTGCCCGCCTTCTCGGCGACCGCCCAGGAGTCGTAGTAGGTCTTGACGAACTCCGCGATCGACGTCTGGTCCGGCCACGCATTCATGTCGCCGGTCAGGATCCGGTTCTCGGCGATACCGGTCCCCCAGAGCAGGACCTGCTTGGACTGCGTCAGCCGCCGCGAGTAGTCGTCGGGATCGAGGTGGGTGACCATCAGGCTGATGGTGCGGCCGTTCACCGTGATCCGCGCCGCCGCCGCGACCCGGTCCCAGCTCATGTCGAACATGTCGGTGGACTCGAGCGGGTAGGTCGAGAGAATCAGGTGGCCCTTGCCGTTCGCGGTCCACGCGCCGAACTCCTGCGCGAACACCGAGTACCACGTCTTTCCCGTCTTGGCTTCCATCAACGCCTTGTAGCGCGCCGGCTGATCCTGGTTGCCCCACCAGGTGTACTTCTCGATTTCGTTGAGCATGATGACGTCGGGCGTCATCTTTGCCATCCAGGTCGCCAGGCGATCCGGGTCGTAGCGGCCGTCGGTGCCGAAGCCGCCGTGATGGGTGTTGTACTGAAGCACCCGCAGCTGCACGACACTCGTAGAGAGTGCCGTCACCGGCGCTACGACCGGGGCCGTCACAGGCTCCAGCACCGGCGCGGGCTCGGTCACCGGCTGCGCATAGGTGACGGTGAGCACCGGCCGCACTGAGGTATCGACGGCTTCATCCGAGAAGTACTCCTTGTAAGAGTCCCGGCTGGAGGCACCGCCGTCAACGAGGCAAATCCGCGTGTAGCGCGACGTCGCGAACGCGCCGTCGACGGCGCGTTGCACCAGCGCGGTGACGTCGAACACCACCCGGCTGCCCTGGGTACTGTTCACCGTGGCGCTGGCCACCAGTTCCGCCAGATCGCCGCCCCCGGCTGCCCACGTGGCCGAGGCGCTACGGCGGTTCCAGGTGGCTTCCCCCTCCTGATACGACGCCGCGATGCGATACGCCCCGATCGCGCGCGTCTCGGCGTTGCCCCCCGCGACCGTCAGCGTCAAGGCCGCCGACGCGATCGGCGTCCCCGCCGGAATAGTGTTATGGGTGTCGAACTTCAGCGCAATCCGGCGGACGTAAGTCGCATCGCCGCTCGCCCGCGTCGCCAGCACGAGGTCGGGCGACAGGTTGGTGTTGGCGTAGGCGCCCCCTCGCAGCACCGTGGCGCTCGAGTCGGTGAGCTGAAGCGTCTGGCCGGCGGCCCCGCCGGCGGCAACGAGGGAAACCGCGAGGGCCGCAGCCGCGCGGCGCGCGAATCGACAAAGAGTGGCGTTCATTGGTGACTGGTCCCGGTGCTGTTAGTGATCGGTGAGGCGACGAACAGGCCGGTGGCCTTGTCGACAGCGCTCGATGGGTGATGCACGGTTCAGCGCAAGGACAGCGCCACTATCGTCGAATCCGCAAACGGCCTGTTTCGTTCGAGTTACTGCTGGCGCGCTGGTCAGCGGCAAACAGTCGAGCTTGCAGAAGTGTGCAGGGTATGACGGTTGCGAAATGTGGAGTTGGCGGCGGGTCCGCCGCGGGCCGCGAGCGCCGCATCTCGAGTGTCCACGGCGCTCACCCCCGGAGCGGGCCGCGATCGTGATGTGCCTCCCCCGCGGTCTCCCGCGGTATATTGTCAACCGGCCTGCCGTCGTGCGGTCAGGGCCGGAGGGACCCCATAAAGACGATGTCGAAGCAAGTGGAAGTGCGGTTGCGAGTGCCGAACATGAAGGTGCGGGCGCTGGACGAGAACGGGTATCCGATCGATCACAGCCAGGTCCGCTTCCGGAAGGTCATCGACGTTCCGGCCATTCCAAAACCGGATGCGATGCTGGACCTCACGACAGCATCGGGCCGGGTCCTGGCCGCGCGCGTGGTGCGCTCCGACTGGAACGAGGACCGCGGCCTGTTCGTGGTCTCGTGTCAGTATGCCAACCGCTCGATCGCGGCCGAGGAGTACCGGGCGATCGCCGACGATCCCGAATGGCAGATGAAGCACCTGCTCGAGTAGGGCGGCTGCCGGGGTCACAACTGTAAGAGCGGTGGGGCTTTCGTAATCGGCCGCCGGCGCGGGCGGCGGAATCCTCAGGGAAATGCGCGCCAGGCGCCCGGATCCACTCTTGCCCTGCCGATGGCGTGGTCTTCCGTGCCTCCTGTCGGGTCTTCATCATCGCCGCGGCGTCGGTCGCCTGTGCTTCGAAGCTTCATGCGCGTACGCCGCTCTCCCCTGTCAGCGCCGGTCAGGAAGTGACCCGCTGCCTCTCGGTGGTGCGGGCCGCCGCGCGCCGCGGCGGCGGCACCGCCCAGGCCCGCCCGGTGCGCCCGACCGCCAACCTCCGCCCGCTCCAGTAGACGTACAATCGAGCCT